>DATHOW010000122.1:0-15633 GCA_035484495.1 Bacteroidia bacterium
CCCTAAATATGCACTTGCTTATTATAACAGAGGAATTGCTAAAAGTAATTTAAACGATAAAAAAGGTGCTTGTGCTGATTGGACAAAAGCCGGTGATTTGGGCAATATGGAGGTTTATGATTTAAAAAATAAATACTGCAAGTAAAATACCAAAGCGAGCCAATATTTTATAATTTTTATTTTATAAAAAGCAAGTTTCTTCTTAAGAATAAATAAAAAAGCCTTTCGGTAATGAAGGGCTTTTTTTGAATATTATTTTTCTATAATCTAAATTATAAACATAGCTAAAAATAATTAGTTGTTTAATTCTTGGTGAGCTTGATGAAACGCAACTTTTACTTTGGTAAACGAGGCTTTAATTATTTCAATGTCTTTTTGGTTAAGAGCCGAGTCTTCAATTTGTATTAAATCGTTTCCAATAACTAAATCTAAACCAACAAATGGTATAGTTGATTTCATGTGATGAGAGATAGCGCGAATTTTTGCAAAGTTAGTTTCAGCAATGGCTTTTTCTAACTGATTAATCTCGTCGGGGGTTTCAGATAAAAAAATGCCAATCATTTCTTTTATGAAATCAGCATCGCCTTTTGAAATTTCATTTAGATAGGCTAGATTGGTTACTTTTTGAGGTAGCATAACTATGTGGTTTTAGTAAATGTAATATTAATGTATTTGTCCATTATTTTATTTAAGTCGGTTTCTTTAATGGGTTTAGAGATATAATCAGTCATACCAAAACTGATACATTTTTCGCGTTCGCCGGGTAGGGCGTGGGCTGTCATGGCTATTACAGGTAAGGTTAATTTTAATTCGTCGCGGATAAACTCGGTGGTTTCGTAACCATTCATTTCGGGCATTTGTATATCCATTAAAATGAGGTTGTAGTTTTTTGTTTTAAGTTTTTCTATGGCGAGTTTTCCATTATCGCATATATCAAAATCAAAGCCTAAATCTTTTAGCATAAAGCCGGCTAGTTTTTGGTTAAGTAAATTATCCTCAACAATAAGTACATTCACTTTGTTTTTTACCTCTATTTTTTTAATTGGTTCTACTTTTTCTTTTGCTTCATCGGGTATGTTATCGGCAATTTTGTATGGAATAGTAAATTTAAAGGTAGAACCTTTGCCTTTTTCGCTTTCAACTCCGATAGTGCCTGCTTGTAACTCAACTAATTTTTTTGCTATGGATAACCCTAAACCTGTACCACCATATTTTCGTGAGGTATCGGATTTTGCCTGGGTAAAGCGTTCAAATATTTCAGAAATTTTTTCGACAGAAATGCCAATGCCTGTGTCCTGCACTTTAAAGGTAATCGTTACATTTTTATCATCGGTACTATGAGCATCAACAAAAAGATTGATTGAGCCCTCGCGTGTAAATTTTAGCGCATTTCCAATTAAGTTAATGAGTATTTGGGTAAGGCGCGTGGGGTCACCCATAATTAATGAGGGTACGTGGTTTGTAATAGTTAAGGTAATAGGCACATTTTTTTCTTTTGACTGAACAAAGAACATGGTAACTACTGAATGAAGAAGGCCCGAAAGGTTGAACTTGATTTCTTCGATACGAACCATACCGGCTTCTATTTTAGAAAAATCTAAAATATCGTTTACGATGGCTAGCAGATTTTCACCGGAGCTTTGTACAGCTTTGGCATACTCCTGTTGTTCATCATTCAAAGCGGTTTTAGTTAAGCGATGATTGAAGCCTAGGATAGCGTTTAAGGGAGTACGAATTTCGTGACTCATATTTGCCATAAATTGCTCTTTAATAATGGCAGCATCTTCTGCTTTTTTTTGTGTGATAATTAATTCTTTTTCGAGTTTTTCGCGTTTGTTAACGTCGCGGTATAAAACCCAAACGCAAAGCACTACTAATAAAAAAGCAAACACATAAGCCGATGTATCCATTTGTTTTACTCGTGCGCTATCTTGTTTATTGCGGGCAACTATTTCAGCAAACTTGGCTTCTTCGATAGCATGTATTTTTTCAAACTCTTTTATAATACTAGCCATTAAATAACGGCCTTTGCCCGATTTAATCAGTTTGATAGATTTTTGTGGACTAAGCTGATATTGAAACATTACCTCGTCGGTAAACTGTATTTGGGCATTTAATAATGTAACGAGTGTATCAATAGAGGCTTGCTGTTCTTTATTAGGAGATAGTTTTTTTAAATCTTTAAATTGAGTTATGATGTTGGCCAAATATTTTTCGTTGTTATCTAACAAGCTATCGTTGCCGGTTAGTACGTAACCTTTTACACGACTTTCAAAAAAAACAACGGATGTTTTTATTGACTCTATTTTGGTAGAAATTTGGGTAGAGTTTGATAATTCTTCTTGCGAAGTTATAACATCGGCTATGCTGCGGTTAAGTCCGTACTGAACACTGATTAAAACAAATAGGACAATGGCAAAACCAATGCCTATTTTTAGTTTAATATCTATGTTCCAAATTTTTTTCATCTGCGAAACCATCTTGAAAATCTCGTTTAATTTACGAAAAAAGTAGCTGACTTTTCAGTTCGCTTTAACTACAGTTTGAATTGCAATAAATGTAGTCTGTGAACGAATGAAAAGTCAGCATTTGTTGTTGTTTGTTATTTCATATAGTGTAAAGTAGAAACTACTACTATGGCCATGGTAAAAAAGGTTAGAAAAAAGATGGCTACAAATTTTGATACACCAAATTCTTTTACAATTAAACGAATGGGCGCGGTAATGATGTGACCAACGAGTTTAGTAACTCGGTTCCAAGAACTTGGGCCTTTTACCACATAATCGACTGCTCCAGCACGGAAAGACTCTATGGCTGTTGCCATATCGGCGTGGTTAGATAACATAATTACCTCAGTTTTAGGATTGATAGCCTTTATTGATTTTAAAACTTCAACGCCATTTTTGCCTTCCATTAAATGGTCGAGGATAACGATATGCGTGTCTTGATTTACATTTTCTAAACAACTTTCGCCATCATTAAATGTTGATATTTTTAAGCTGACGCCGAACTTGCTTTGCAAGTACAATTTAAGTGCCGTAACAAGCGACCTGTTATCATCTACAATAAATAGATTTAAGCCTTGGGTTTGCATTTGGTCCTCCTTTTTTTAATTGTGAAACTTTTAGTTTTACTTATGTTTCAAAGTTAAAGCAAGTAGGGTGCTGTTTTTTCGAGAAATCGTTAAGAGGGGAAAAAAAATAGCTAATAAAGGAAAAAAAATAGGCGGCCTAAATGAGGTTTAATTTTTTTAGGAGGTCTTTTTTAAATTGTTCGCCTATTGGTACAGGATGTTTACCAATAAAGGCCGTGCCTTCTTCTACCTTATCTATATGATCTAAAGCAATTAGGTAAGAGCGATGCAAACGATAAAATTTATCAATAGGTAAATTTTCTTCCATGCCCTTAAGAGTTATGTGTACGGTATGGCGTTTATCATGGGTAAAAATATTTACATAATCGCCCAGGGCTTGCATGTACGTAATTTCGTTTACTTTAATTTTAGTTAGTACAGCATTTGAACGAACAAAAATATACTCTTTGTCTTTTTGGTTAGGTTCTATTTTTTGTTCCTTATTATCAAACAACTCTTTTGCTTTTGTAAGGGCGGTAAGCAAGCGAGGCAGGGTAACGGGTTTTACAATATAATCGGCTACATTAAGCTCAAAAGCTTCAACAGCATATTCGGTTTTAGAGGTTATAAGAATTATAATGGGACGTTTTTCAACGCTAAGATTTCTAATTAATTCGATACCCGACATACCAGGCATTTCTATATCAAGAAAAACGAGGTCGATATTTTCTTTTTGTAAATAGTTGAAAGCATCAACCGGGCTGGCACACTCTTCTCTGAAATTTAGAAAATCTACTTGGTCAATTAACTTTTTTAACGCGGTGCGCGCCATTTTATTATCGTCTACTATAATGCAATTCATTTTTCAAAGATAGTAAAAGAAGGTTTGCTAATAAAAATAGATAAGTAAACAAAATAGTACAATACAAAGGCTTTGTATTATGTTTTATTATCTGCTTTAAAAATTATTTATTGGCTTCTGGCTATTTAAAACAGGTTCTTAACGAATATGAAAATAAATCGACTTTACACAGAATACATTTGCTGCAGAAACAATTAACTACAACTAAAAAAATAGAAATTATGACAACAACAACAACAACTGAAATTAAAGGAAACTGGAACGAACAAAAAGGAAGGCTTAAACAAAAATTTGCCGCATTAACAGATGATGATTTGTTGTTTGCCGAAGGAAAAAAAGACGAAATGTTGGGTAGGCTTCAAATTAAATTGGGTAAAACAAAAGAAGAGATACGCAAAATTGTTGCGGATTTGTAAATCAATAAAACTGAAAACATGAAAAAACGAATCTTTAAAATAGCCACCCTAGCCTTTATGGTAGGCGCTATTTTAACAGGGTGCGAAACACCTTCGGAGAAAGTAGAGAAAGCAGAAACAAATGTTACTGAAGCTAACAAGGAATTAAAAGATGCGCAGGGAGAGTATGTGCTTGATATTGAAAACTACCGGAAAGAAACAGATGCAAAAATTGCTGCTAATGAGAAAAGTATGGCGGATTTTGAAGCTAGAATAGCTGATGAAAAAAAAGAGGCCCGAGTTGATTACGACAAAAAAATAGTTGAACTGCAACAGAAGAATACAGACATGAAAAAGAGAATGGATGATTATAAAGCAGATGGTAAAGATAAATGGGAATTGTTTAAAGTTGGATTTACAAAAGACATGAATGAAATTAGAGAGTCGTTACGAGATCTTACCGCTCAACATGCTAAAAACACCAAGTAATAAATAAACTAAAAATAAAACAACATGAAAAAGTCAATAATAATAATAATAATAACTGTGTTTGCTTCATGGGTAACCATTAGCAAGGCACAAACACCTATAGCTGATGAACGAACCAAATTAGTGTTTGGCGCAAAGGCGGGTGCGAACATATCAAATGTATATGATGCGCATGGCGAAAATTTTGTAGCTGACCCTAAAGTTGGTTTTGCTGGCGGTGGGTTTATTGGCATACCGCTTGGTAAATATATTGGTTTGCAACCTGAGTTGTTGTTTTCGCAAAAAGGATATCAATCAACCGGCACTATGTTAGGCGCTACATATTCTGACACAAGAACAACTTCTTATTTAGATATACCACTTCAGGTGCAATTTAAACCTGCTGAGTTTATAACCTTTTTAGGTGGAGTGCAGTATTCGTACTTATTACATCAAAAAGATGTATTTGCTTTTGGTGCAAATAGTGCGGTACAAGACCAAGCATTTAAAAATGATAATGCACGCAAAAATATTTTTGGTGCTGTGTTTGGCATTGATGTTAATGTTGACCACTTTATTATTTCTGGTAAAGCTTGTTGGGATTTACAAAACAATGCAGGAGATGGAAGCTCGTACACACCACGTTATAAGAACATTTGGTTTCAGTTAACCGTTGGATTTAGATTATATAATTAACCCTAGTAATAACAATTAAAAAAAAATAGAAATCATGAAAAAATTATTCATAAAAACATTATGCTTGTTAAGTTTAGCAAGCTATGAAGTATCGGCACAAGAACAAGCGCCCGATTATATTATTGAAGTTAAAGGAAAGCCTGCTGAAAAATACGGTAACACATTAAACTTGGGTGTTGGTGCTGGTTATTATGGCAGTATTGGTTTTTTTACCCCAGGTGTGATGGTTAATTATGAGATAGATGTGTTTAAAAACTTTACGCTTGCACCTTTTATTGGTGTATCTACATTTCAGGATCAATATTATTGGGGCAACCCTAATAGGCCTAATAATGACCCATCGTATCGTTATTATAATTATCGCGAAACAATTATTCCGGTTGGTTTAAAAGCGACCTACTATTTTGACCAGTTGTTACACGTTAACCCAAAATGGGATTTGTATTTAGGGGCCTCAGCAGGATATGCTTTTAGAACTGCTACATGGGAAAACGGATACAATGGAAATACAATGGCTTATAGAGATGTAAATAGTTTATATGTTGCCCTACATATTGGCGGCGAGTATCATTTAAATGATAGAGTCGGATTGTTTCTTGACCTATCTACAGGTATATCAACTTTTGGTCTGGCATTGCATTTCAATAAATAAACAATTACAAATAATTTAAACTGAAAGAATTTCAAAAATGAAAAAGACAAAAAAAATATCTATTATTCTTACGCTATTTGTTATTTGTATGATGCCTTTGGTACAGGGTTGTAAAAAATACCCGGATGGCCCCTTAATTAGTTTCCGATCGAGAGCAGAACGAGTTGCCAACACTTGGAGGGTGGATAATTATCAAAAAAATGGAACTGATTATACCTCGTTAATGGCTGGTTATACTGAAACGTATACAAGAGATGGAGGTTATTCGTACTCGTGGGGAAATGTTTCGGGAACAGGTGTTTGGATGTTCCAAAATAGCGATAAAGAAATTGCCTTAACAGGACTAAAAAACCAGGAAAATCACACGTTAGTGGTTTTGAAGCTAGAAGAAAAAGAATTTTGGTACTACTATATAAGTGGTAACGATAGGCACGAGTTTCATATGATTCAAAACTAGTTGAGAAGAAAAAATAAAAATAAATCAAGTAATAATAATTTAAAAAATAGAAATCATGGGAAATTTACTTTATGTAGTAGCAGTTATATTAATAATAGGATGGCTTATTGGCTTTGTTGGATACGGAGCCGGCGGGCTTATACATATATTATTAGTGATAGCACTTATTTCGATTGTGCTGCGTGTCATCCAAGGCAGAAGGCCTCTGTAAATTAAAAATTAATTAATCTTTTAAAATAAAAATCATGAATTCAGGAAAAGTAGTATTAGGCGTGTTAGCGGGAGTTGCTATAGGTGCCGTAATGGGTATTTTGTTTGCGCCCGATAAAGGATCAGAAACGAGAAAAAAGATTTCGAGAAAGAGCGAAGATGCTGTAGATGAGATAGCTGAAAAATTTGATGAGCTATTAGATAGTTTAAATGAAAAAATTGATGCAGTTAAAGCGGAAATAAGCAAGCACTAAAAGCATAAGGGCAATTACATTGTAGTTGCCCTTATATTAAAATACACTGTTATGGAAGATAAAAAACCCTTTATAGAACCTTTGTTTGAACGTGTTGAAGAATACGGGAAAACAAGCTTGGAGTTAATTAAACTTAAGACGGTGGATAAGGCTACTGATGTTGCATCTACATTTATATCGCGAGGTGTAATGATGCCTGTGTTTTTAATGTGTGCTGTTTTAATAAATATTGGTGTAGCACTTTGGTTGGGTGATTTATTAGGGAAGTTATACAATGGTTTTTTTATCGTTGCAGGGTTTTATGCCATTGTGGGGCTTATTTTGTATTTTTTTCGTGAACAAATTAAAAAGAGCGTAAGCAACTTGATTATTTTACAGATATTAAATTGATAAAAGATGGAAAAAATAACTTCGGTAATAGAACTAAGGGAGGCTATTTTATTGCTTGAAATGAAACAGGCAAATGAAAAGCATTTGCTGAAAGAGGAATTTTAAAAATACTTGCGAAAATTTGCAGCCTGTTAATTTGATTAAAAACAGCTTGCGTGAGTTAACTACGGCTCCTAATTTTAAAGGAAATATTTTGAATGTGTTAGTTGGTATTGGAGCAGGTTATCTTTCTAAAAAAGTAATTGTGGGTGGCACGATTAACCCTTTAAAACAACTACTTGGTGGGCTTTTGCAAATGGGCGTTACCAATGCGGTAAGTAAAAATGGTGATGGAATAAAAAAAACTGTTATGCATTTACTAACTAAGTTACTAAGTAAAAAGGATGTTATTACAACCGCAAATTGAACCTTAAATAAATTAACTTAGCGCTATAAACCATTTGTTTGACTTTGTTACGTACTTATATGCGCTTCTTTTTAAAAATTAATAAAAAATATATTGCATTATGCGTGTGCATTTTTTTGTTTTTGGCAAATGGCTTTGCACAGGATAATTCAGAACATATTTCAAAAGCAGATAGTTTAGCGCAGTGCGAAAAAGAAAGCGAGGAAGTAGATGTAGTGGATGTGTATAGAATGGTTATTAAAAAACACGTTGAAGACTCGTGTGCGCCAAGCAAAAAAGCAGGCAAATTACATATGGCTTTTTTGCCTGCTGTGGGCTACTCATTAGTAACAAAAATTGCTGGGGTGGTTGCGGCTAATGGCGCATTTTATAGCGATAATGAAGGCAATACAAAATTATCGGCAGTTAACACAAGTGTTAGTTACACGCAAAACAATCAAATAATTTTGCCCATCTTATCCAATATATGGACGAAGGAAAATAAATATAATTTATTGGGCGATTGGCGTTTTTATAAGTATCCGGAATATACGTATGGCTTAGGAGGACATACTTCTTTAAAAAATTCTAATCAACTAAATTACTCGTGTATAATTATACATGAAGCTGTGTTAAAACATATTTACAACTCAAGCGTGTATGCCGGGTTGGCTTATAATTTAAATTATCATTGGAATATTCATGAATCGGGTTATCCGGATGGGACTGTAACTGATTTTCAGAAATATGGAAAAACTGCCAAATCAGTTTCGTCTGGTATTTCGTTTAATGCTTTGTATGATGATAGAAAAAACTCTATTAATTCAACAAAAGCGTTTTATAGCAGTATAGCTTACTGTCCAAACCTCACTATTTTAGGCAGTGATCATAATTATCAATCGTTGATAATAGATGTTCGTAAATATTTTAAACCATCAGTTAATTCTGAAAACATATTAGCGTTTTGGAGTTATAACTGGTTTACGTTTAATGGTAATGCACCTTATTTAGATTTGCCCAGCACGGCTTGGGATCCGTACTCTAACTTAGGGAGGGGTTATATACAAAGTAGGTTGCGAGGAAAAAACTTATTGTATTTAGAAGCCGAGTACCGCTTTAAAATAACGCGTAATGGCTTATTTGGCGGAGTTGTATTTGCCAATGCACAAAGTGTAACAGATTGGCCTAGTAATAGGTTTCAGGTTATATATCCAGCGGTTGGTACGGGTATCCGTATAAAAATAAATAAACACTCAGGTACCAACTTAGCTATTGATTATGCGATTGGCATAAACGGATCTAATGGTGTGTTTATTAATTTGGGCGAGGTGTTTTAATGGATTTAGACGACTTAAAACACAAAAATGCCCTTTTGGCTATAATTAAACAGTTTTTAACGAATGTTAATTTCAAACGGGTTTTAGTTGCAATATATTTGTAGTATGAAACAGATAAATAAAATTTGCGTTTTGTTTTTTATACTAATGAGTATAAGCGCAGTAGTATATTCACAAACTCCTGACTCTTTGGGTTTGCCGGGAGATAATTTGAATCTATATGGAGTTCTTTCGCTTTTTAAGAATTCGAAAAATGTGGCAGATTTTGAACAAAAACTAAATACGCCAGATAATAAAGTAAATAACCTTGACTTGAACCATGACGGACAGATAGATTATATACGCGTAAAAGATTACGGTACAAACGGTGTACACTCGTTAGTGTTACAAGACCCCATAACAGCGACTGAATCGCAAGATTTGGCAATTGTTGAAATAGAACAACAAGGAAATGAAAATGCACATATACAAATTGTTGGCGATGAAGATTTATATGGTAAAAATTATATTATTGAGCCACAAGACCAACAACAAGCACAACAAACGCCTGTAAATGATGATACATACAATCAAGGGACGCCATCACCGCCCGCACCAATTGTAGTTGTAAATGTGTGGGCTTGGCCTAGCGTACAATTTATGTACGGACCATCTTACTCATACTGGAACTCGCCTTGGTATTGGGGCTATTATCCAACATGGTGGTCGCCTTGGAGGCCGATGGGCTATTATGCTTATTGGAATGGCATGTATCCTTATAGGGCCTATCATAGAAGAGTGTATGAAAATAGAATTATAGTTGCGCAAAATGTTTATTATGGGCACAGACAAACATCGGTAATTGTACATAAAAATATTGAAAATCATGTTTACTATGGGCCAAGAATGGGTGGTAAGGCAGAGGCACAACCCGGTAAAAATAATTTAGGACCAAGAGAAGGAAAAGCAGCTCAGAATAATCCGAAGGTTGTAAATGGGCCAAGAAAAGAATTTACTGGTAAGCAACCCACACTTAATCCAAATCAACCGAAGCAACAAATTGCGCCAAGGCAACAACAATTTACACCTAAACAAACTCAGACTATGTCTACGCAACAAGTTATGCCAAGACAACAACAAGAAATGCCGAGGCAACAACAAGCTATGCCAAGGCAACAAGGCGCGCCTCATAATATGGGGGGCGGTGGTGGTGGACATCAAGGCGGTGGCGGCGGAAGAAAAAGGTAATTACTAATTACATTATTGCAAAAATTGATAGTAGACTAAAAATTACTATGTGGATATTTATTGACTAATTTTTTTTAAAAACACATAAATAAATGAAACCAGATTTTAAAATACCTTTTTATGCAAAAGCATCTTTGGTGTTTATTGGCTCGTTTGCTTTTATAAGTATGTTATGCATTGGCCAGCGAATTATTGTGCCTGTAATTTATGCTACTATTATTGCTGTTGTATTAAGCCCTGTTGTAGATTTTTTTGTGCGAAAAAAACTGAATAGAATAATTGCCATTGCAATTACACTTTTGCTGGCCAGTTTGGCTACTATACTTGTTATTATGCTGCTATGTACTCAAATAATGCAGTTTGGTGATTCGTTTGGTAAACTGAGTGAGAGCTTACATCAGTTATTAGTTGAAACTGTTGCGTGGGTGTCGACTACATTTAATATTAGTCCGCGCAAAATAAATGTATGGCTTGCAGCAAAAAATGCTGAAATGCTAAATGGAACTGTTTCAGTTATTGGGCAAACAATTATAAACACAGGGAGTGTACTTATTATTTTGGTTTTGATACCCGTGTACATTTTTATGATACTGTTTTACCAACCTTTATTACTAGAGTTTATACATAGGCTGTTTAGCGCCGACAAACATACCGATGTAAATGAAGTGCTTACGGCCACCAAAAAAATTATCAGGAGTTACTTAGTTGGGCTTTTAATTGAAGGTTTAATAGTGGCCACACTAAACTCTGTAAGTTTATTACTAATTGGAATTGACTATGCTATTTTACTGGGGCTTATTGGTGCTATACTCAATGTTATACCCTATATAGGTGGCATAATTGCTGTGGCATTGCCTATGCTAATTGCTTTAGCAACTAAATCGCCAAGCTATGCTTTGCTGGTAATGGGAGCGTACATTCTTATTCAATTTGTTGATAATCATTATTTGATTCCGAATATAGTTGCATCTAAAGTGAAAATAAACGCACTAGTATCGGTTGTTGTTGTATTACTTGGAGGTGCTTTGTGGGGTGTGCCTGGCATGTTCCTTTCTATTCCCTTAACAGCCATTATAAAAGTAGTTTTTGATCATATAGAACCTTTAAAACCCTGGGGGTTTTTATTGGGGAATAACGTTCCGGGAATGCCGAAATCCTCTCTCATAAAAAAATAAAATATAAACTTAAAATAAATATGAAAACACAAATCGGAATTTCCGACAAAAATTTAAAAAACTCTTCCTCAATTTTAGCTGCCGTGCTATCAAACGAGATGATACTGTATATTAAAACAAGAAAATTTCATTGGAATGTTACCGGAGAAAGTTTTATGGAACTGCACAAATTATTTGAAGGACAGTATAAAGAATTGGAGGAAGCCATTGATGAAGTAGCCGAACGCATTGGAAAATTGGGACATAAAACTATTGGCACCATGCAGGAGTTTTCAAAATTGGCGACTATTAAAGAGCATCCAGGAAAACATGAATCCTCTAAAGAGATGTTGAAAGAATTACTTAAAGACCACGAAAGTATTATTGTTGAATTGCGGAAAGACATTGACGATTGTGCTACAAAAAATAAAGATGCTGGTACGGCTGATTTTTTAACGGGTTTAATGGAGCATCACGAAACAACTGCCTGGATACTTAGAAGATACTTAAACTAATTTTTATAAATAAGAGATGGCTATTAATTTAAAAATAGAAAACAAAGCAATAACAGAAAAGATAGCTAAGCTTACCGAGCACCAGCATATGAAAAACTTAAAAAGTTTTTTTATAGAGGTAGCCGACTTAACTATGTTTACGCTACGTTTTTTTAAGGAAGCAGTTAAACCCAGATATGAGTTTAAGGAGCTTGTTAGGCAAGCATATTTGATTGGTTATAAATCGTTTCCGTTGGTGGCCATTACCGGATTAATTATGGGACTAGTGTTAACTATACAATCGAGACCAACGCTGGCTGAATTTGGAGCTGAATCGTGGTTACCGGCCATGGTAGCGGTTTCGATTGTTAGAGAAATTGGCCCCGTAATTACTGCTTTAATTTTTGCCGGTAAAGTGGGTTCGGGTATTGGAGCCGAATTGGCATCAATGAAAGTAACCGAGCAAATTGATGCTATGGAGGTATCGGGTATAAACCCATTTAAATATTTAGTAGCTACTCGAATTGCAGCAGCTACATTTATGTTACCTGTATTGGTTATTGCAGCTGATGCCATATCGATGTATGGGGCTTATATTGGAGTAAATTTAAAAGGTGATGTTAGTTTTCATTTATTTTTTTTAGAAGTGTTTGCTAAACTTTCTTTTTCGGATTTGTTTCCGGCACTTATTAAAACCGTGTTTTTTGGATTTGCCATTGCTTTAATTGGTTGCTTTAAAGGATATAATGCCGACAAAGGAACCGAAGGGGTGGGTAAGGCAGCTAACTCAGCTGTTGTATATGCATCGTTGATGGTTTTTATTATTGATATGATTGCAGTGCAGGTAACTAGTCTTTTTAATGTATAGGAAATGGAAACAGTTGTAGAAATAGAACATTTAAAAAAATCATTTGGCACTAACGAAGTGCTTAAGGATATTAATTTAAAAATCGAGAAAGGTGAAAACATGGTTGTGTTTGGGAAATCGGGTAGTGGAAAATCGGTACTTATAAAATGTCTGGTTGGTTTACTTGAACCTGATGATGGCAAAGTAGTTATACTGGGTAAAAATATTACTGAACTGAAAAGTGGAGAATTGGATGTATTGCGAAAAAAAATCGGCTTTTTATTTCAGAGCGCTGCTTTATACGATTCGATGACGGTGCGCGAAAATCTTGAATTTCCGTTGCGGGATTTAAAGAAACAAAAACGAGAAGAAATTGATGAACTGGTTTTAGAAACCTTGAAAAGTGTTGGTTTAGAAGATGCCATTGATAAAATGCCGTCGGAACTTTCAGGCGGTATGAGAAAACGAGTTGGTTTAGCACGCACCTTAATACTAAAACCGGAGATTATATTGTATGATGAGCCTACTACCGGCTTGGATCCGATTACATCAAAAGAAATTAGCCAGTTAATTTTAGATGTACAAAAAAAATATAATGCGGCTTCTATTATTATTACACATGATGTAGAGTGCGCACGTATAACAGCAAACAAAATGGTTGTTATTAAAGAAGGCGAATGCATTGCTGAAGGAACTTTTAAAGAATTATCAGAATCAGAGGATGAATGGGTAAGCTCATTTTTTAAATAAATAGTTAAAAATAAAAACATGAAAAAAACAACAGGAAATAAAGTGAAGTTAGGGATTTTTGTTTCGGTAAGTGGAGCTTTGCTTATCGCAGGCATCTATTTTATAGGACAGAGGCAACAATTATTTAATGATACATTTACTGTGAGTGGTATATTTAAAGATATAAATGGACTTGAAGTTGGAAATAACGTGCGCTTTGCAGGCATTAATGTAGGTGTAGTAGAAGAGATCGAGCAGGTTACAGATTCAACTGTGAAAGTTGATATGATAATTAGAGATGAAACCAGAAAATTTATGAAGAAAAATGCGAAAGCAATAATTGGTTCGGATGGATTGATGGGAAACCAGATTGTAACTATAATCCCGGGGCCAGCGGGAAAAGCCCCGGTAATTGATAACGATATTATTGCAACCGCTAAAACGGTAAGCATGGATGAAATTTTAGGGAAAATAAAGGTAACAGCAGATAATGCGGCGCTTATAACTAATGACCTTGCAGCGGTTATAGACAACATACGTGCAGGGAGAGGAACAATTGGAAAATTATTGATGGATAGTGCTATGGCAGGAAACGTTAATGATGCTATGGTTAATATTAAACAAGGTGCAGGTGGTTTTAAGCAAAACATGAATGCCGCAAGCCATAACTTTTTATTAAGAGGATACTTTAAGAAAAAAGAAAATGCGGCACAAGATAAAGTAGACGACAAAAATAAAGCTATAGAAAAAGATAAAAAAGCAAGTGATAAGGCTGCCGAAAAGGAGAAAAAGGCAGATGATAAAGCGGCTGCGAAAGAAAAAAAAGAAAATGATAAGGCTGCTGAGATGGAAAAAAAATAATCTTGAAATAAAGTGTAAAAATAACTAATTTTAAAGGCATAAAACATTAAAAAATATTTAACCCATAAGGTTTATTTTGGATGCTTGAAGCTTAAAAATTAGAAAATGAAAATTACCTATATAAGCCACGCAACATTATTGATTGAAGTTGATGGCGTTAAAATTGTTACTGACCCATGGGTAAAAGGGGCTTCCTATTGTAACCAGTGGTTTTTGTTTCCTAAGGCATTAAACCCTAATTTAATAAGTGATGCTGATTACGTTGTTTATTCGCATGGGCATGAAGATCATTTAAACCCGGAGAGTTTACAACTGATAAATAAAAACGCAACCATTTTCTATCCGTATTCTTGGTACGGAGGCACAACCGAGTTTTTTAACGAGCAAGGTTTTAAAAACATACATGAAGTTGTAAATGAAAAAACGGTACAGATTAGCCGCAACGTAAAAATGACCTATTTCTCCAATAATTTAGATAATGTTATTGTTATAGAGAGTGGTGATACAGTAATTGTTAATGTAAACGATGCCTTGCCTTCTGCATCTGCATCAATGATTGATTATTTTATTGCTAAAATTAAAAAACGATGGAAAAAAATTGATTATGTGTTTTCGAGTTATGGCGGAGCTGCTTATTTTCCGAACGCGGTACACTTTGTAAATAAAAATGATATAGAAATTGGAGAGGCTAGAGAGCTTTTTTTTATTACAAACTTCTGTAAAATAGTGTCAGGCCTAAACCCTAAAATGGCGGTGCCTTTTGCTACTGATTTTGTACTTTTGGATGACAACCAAAGGTGGATAAACAAAGTTAAATTTCCGCGCGAAAAAATAAAAGAATTTTATAACTCCTTTACTAAGGGGGCTACTGGGGTTGAAATTATAGAAGCGTATTCCAACGATTATTTTGTAGACAATAAATTTATCCAAGCTTCTATCTACCATCAAAAAAAACTAGTGGGTAATTTACTAGATACGATAGATGCTGAATATAAAACTGAAATAGAAGCAAAACGAAATCTAACTTATTTAACAAAGGATGAGTCTAAATTGGTAATTGAAAAGATTAAACAGCACATTTTAGACAAGCAATATATTATACCAGAGCCTGTAAGAAAAAAGATAAAATTTTCTTTAAAAAT
>DATHOW010000123.1:0-11777 GCA_035484495.1 Bacteroidia bacterium
TATCTCAAACGAACTGCGTACCGAGTTTATGGAAGGGGTAAATAAAGATTATGCCCGTGTACGCGAACAAAATAAAAATGCACAAGGGCAAAATAAATTTATATCAATTGAAGAAGCCCGCAAAAATAAATTTGCGATAGATTGGGATAAATCTGAAATCAGCAAGCCATCTTTTATTGGTAATAAAGTATTCGATAATTACTCGCTAAGTGAAATTGCAGAATATATAGATTGGACGCCTTTCTTCATCTCATGGGAGATGAAAGGCTCTTATCCTAAAATTTTAAAAGACCCAACCAGAGGCGAAGAAGCCCGCAAGTTATTTGATGATGCACAAAACATGCTGAAGAAAATAATTGGGGAGAAATGGTTGACTGCAAGAGCTGTTATTGGCATATACCCGGCCAATGCTACCGAAGACGATATTGAAGTGTATGAAAGCGAAAGCAGAGATAAAGTAAAAACTACTTTTCATACAATTCGTCAGCAAACAAAAAAACCTGCAGGACAGTTTAACACCGCCCTAGCTGATTTTATAGCACCTAAAGGTAAAGTAGATTACATAGGCTCTTTTGCCCTAACAACCGGTGTTGGCATTGATGAGCACGTTGCAAAGTTTGAAAAAGACCATGATGATTATTCAGCAATTATGCTGAAGGCTTTGGCAGACAGACTTGCAGAAGCATTTGCAGAATTAATGCATAAAAAAGTACGTACAGAACTATGGGGCTATGCTAAAGATGAGAAGTTGAGCACCGACGATTTAATTAAGGAAGAATATGCTGGCATTCGCCCGGCACCGGGTTATCCAGCACAGCCAGACCATACTGAAAAACCAATTATTTGGAAATTGCTGGATGTAGAAAAAAATACAGGCATGATTTTAACCGAAAGTATGGCTATGGTGCCTACGGCCGCCGTAAGTGGCATATATTTTGCACACCCGCAATCGCACTATTTTGGCATTGGCAGAATTGCCAAAGACCAGGTAGAAGACTATGCTAAACGTAAAGGCATGAGCCTTGATAAAGCTGAGCGTTGGTTGGGCCCTAATTTAGGTTACTAATTATCTCTAATACTTTGTTATATTTAGTTTCTTTTTAAGAAACATGACTTCGTTTTTACATAAGCTATCTTATATTGGTACCGGTAATAATTTTTCTGCATTTACCAATAAGCGTATTGTACTATGTAATAGATTAAGTGTTATTTGTGTAGCAATTACTATTTTTTTTACAGGGTTTTATTATTCTATAAATCAAATAAGAATGGTGCAAATTGAATTAGTTTCAGTACTTTTTTATCTTATACCTATTGGATTAAATTATTATAAATGGCCCATAGTTTCTAGAATTTACTTTAATATCCTCATTTTTCTTCATGTAACATTATTATCTACTCTCGTTGGTAAGGGGGCTTATATGCATGAGTTTTTTATTCCTACTATCATGGTGCCCTTTATTTTCTTTGAATTTTCACAAAAAAGGATAATTATTTGGCTATCTATATTTAATGTTCTTTTTGTAAGTTTTTTATTTGCCAATGATTTTTCGGGCTTTAATAGTGGCATAATAATTACACCTGCCCAATTAGCTATTTTGAATAAATTAATTTTTTTCGTAAATATGTTTTGTTGCGTAATTATTATTTACTCGCTTTTATATGTAAATGAAAAAATAAGCAAGCAATTAGATATTGATAACGAAACCTTACAAGTACAATTGGGGGCTATTTTTAACAACTCGGTAGACGCTCTTTTTTTAGTAAATTGGGATGAACGAAAAATTGTAAAAGCAAACCAAAGAGCTGTTGAAATGTTTGAAGCAGTATCTGAGCAAGATTTTCTACAGAAGTATGGCTTAGATTTACACAAAAACTATCCTACCAAAGATGAACTGGAAGAAATGCGAAATAAGTTGATTGAAAAAGGTGTATATGAAAATGAAATTTTATATAAAACTTTTTTAGGCAGAGAATTTTGGGGAGCTATATCAGTTAAAGTAATTAATATTAAAGGCGAAAGGTTTCAATCGGTACGATTGACTGATATCTCCGAACAAAAACGAATTAAAGAACAAACCGGAGCATCTTTAAAAGAAAAAGAGTTGTTGTTGGGTGAGATACATCATAGAGTTAAGAATAACTTGGCTATAATTTCTGCACTCATTAATCTGCAAATTGAAAATTTGAAAGATAACGAGAGCAAAATAATTTTTGAAGAAACTAAAGACCGTATTTATTCGATGGCGTTGATACATAATCAACTATATCAAAACAAATCGTTTGCGCAGATTGAGTTTGCCCAATACATTACTAATTTTTGCTCGTACCTTAGCAAGAGCTATCAAACCAATTCTAATATTGAATTGATTTTAAAAACAGAGCCTGTTTTTTTAGACATAAAAACTGCTATACCCTGCGCACTTATTTTAAACGAATTAATTACCAATGCCTTTAAACATGCTTTTAAAAACCAAGCGAGTGGGAAAATTGAAATTGGTTTGAAGAAAGAAGACAATCTGGTTAATTTTTATGTATCTGATACCGGAGCCGGAATGGATAGCATACAATTACAGGCCAGTAGTATGGGAATGAGCTTAATTACCTCGTTAATTGAACAAATTGATGGAAAACTGGATTATAAAAATCAAAATGGTAGTGTTTTCCTAATGACTTTTTCTGCATAAGCCCTTTAAAAATCTGTTATTTGCCCATAAGTAAGCGTAATAAACCGTTCATAAAATGAGCAATTTGTGGCGTTAATTTATTTCTACCTTTAACTACTAATTCTAACATATGACTATTAAAAAAATTCTAGCATCAGCAACCTTATCATTAAGCATGGTTGTTGGTACAGCTCAAGTCCAAACGGCCAAAACGTATTCTAACGATCCGTTTAAATTAAAAGAATACAAATTGAAAAACGGGTTAACTGTTTTTATGAGCGTTTATAAAGATGCGCCGCGTGTTTTTACTATGACTGCAACAAAAGCAGGAAGTAAAAACGACCCGCATGATGCAACCGGTTTAGCTCACTATTTAGAGCACATGCTCTTTAAAGGCACGGATAAATTAGGTACAAAAGATTTTGCTAAAGAAGAGCCACTTATTAATGCTATATCAGATAAATATGAAATTTATCGCAAAACAAAAGATGATGGACAACGTAAAGGAATATACCATCAAATAGATAGTCTAAGTGGCGTAGCGGCTACCTATGCAATTGCTAATGAGTATGATAAACTATGCAGCAGCATGGGTTTAAAAGGCACAAACGCCTTTACATCTTTTGAACAAACTGTTTATATAAACGATGTGCCAAGCAACGAAATTGAAAACTGGTTGACTTTAGAAGCTGAACGCTATCGTAAACCGGTTCTTCGTTTATTTCATACTGAATTAGAGGCTGTGTACGAAGAAAAAAATCGTGGTTTAGATAACGATGGTAATAAAGTTTTTGAAGCTATGTTTGAAGGCATGTTTCAACATCATACTTATGGAACACAGACAACTATTGGTACAATAGACCATTTGAAAAACCCTTCCATGAAAAAAATTATGGAATATTTTAACACCTATTATGTACCAAACAATATGGCTGTAATTATTACAGGCGATGTTGACCCTGATAAAACAATAAAAGAAATTGAGCAGAAATTTGCTTACATGCAAACTAAGCCTGTACCAACATTTACGTTTGCACCCGAGGCTCCTATTACAGCCCCTATTGTAAAAGAGGTGTACGGACCAGATGCTGAAAATGTAATGTTTGCTTACCGTTTTGGCGGTATAAATACTGCTGATGCTGATATGATAAAGCTTTTAACGCTGATTCTTTTTAACGGAAAAGCAGGATTAATAGATATTAATTTGAACCAACAACAACAAGTGTTAGAAGCGCAGGCTTTTGATTTTGAATTGGCTGATTATTCAGTAATGGCTTTTACAGGTAAGCCAAAGCAAGACCAAAAATTAGATGATGTTGTAAAACTGATTAAACAACAAATCCAAAATATTAAAGACGGTAAGTTTGACGATTGGTTGATACAAGCCAACTTATCAAACTTAAAATTAAACCTTACTAAAAGTTTAGAAAACAATCAGGCACGTGCCGGAGAAATTATGACTGCTTTTACATCTAACGAAACTTGGGAGCATCATATTGGCTTAATTGATCGTTTATCTAAAATAACTAAACAACAATTGGTTGATTTTACTAAAAAGAATTTGAACGATAATTACGTAATAGTAAACAAGTTTACAGGCGAAGATAAAAATGTACAAAAGGTTGATAAACCTGCTATTACTCCGGTTACGGTTAACAGAGAAGATCAATCTCCGTTCTTAAAGGATTTAATGAATAAAAAACCGGCGCCTATACAACCTGTATTTATTGATTATAATAAGGATATAACTAAAGCAAACCTTTCTAATGGTATATCGGTTGTGTATAACGCAAATAAAGAAAATGCAACTTTTGATTTGTACTACACATTTGATATGGGTAGCAACAATAACAAAATGATACCAATTGCATTAGATTATTTAAAATATTTAGGTACTAGTAAATATACCCCGGCTCAGTTGCAAGAAGAGTTTTATAAACTTGCCTGCTCGTTTGACGTAATTACTAGAGAAGAGCAAACCTTTTTATCGTTAAGTGGCTTAAGTGATAATTTTGGTAAAGCACTTGATTTATTTGAACACACGCTTGCTAATGTACAACCCAATCAAGAGGCTTTAACCAATTTGGTTGGCGATATGATTAAACAACGCGAAGATGCTAAACTAAACAAAGGCGTTATTTTGCGTAAAGGCTTGGTTAATTATGCTACTTATGGTGCACAAAACCCTTTTACAAATGTACTTAGCGATGATAATTTAAAACAATTAAAAGCAGCTGATTTAATTAGTGTAATTAACTCCTTAACTAAATACGAACATCGTATTTTATATTACGGACCGCTTGCTTTAAACGAAGCAACAGCTGCTTTACAAAAAAACCATTTTAGTGGAACATTGGTAAAACCTGCGACGCCGATAAGCTTAACCGAACAAAAAACAGGTAGCCAAGTTTATGTGGTTGATTATGATATGAAACAAGCTGAAATAATGATGCTTGGCAAAGGCGAACCATTTAGTGCTACAAATATTCCTAGTATTAAAATGTATAACGAATATTTTGGCGGAAATATGTCGTCTATTTTGTTTCAGGAGTTGCGTGAGTCTAAAGCATTAGCCTACTCGGTTGGTGGTAGCTACAAACAACCTAATGCAAAAACTAAATCATTTTATGTAAACACCTATATTGGTAGTCAGGCTGATAAATTAGGAGAAGCTTTACAAGGCATGAGCGATTTGATAAAAGATTTGCCAAAAGCTGATGTTATGTTTGAATCGGCTAAGGATGCGATTATTTCGGGCATTAGAAACGAGCGTTTAACTAAAATGGATTTACTGATTTCTTTTGAAACATCGCGTAGATTAGGTTTAGATTATGATATTAGAAAACCTATTTTTGATAAAGTGCAGAATATGACTTTTGCCGATGTACAAAAGTTTCAACAAACTTATGTAAAGAATGTGCCTCTATCTTTATTAATAGTTGGTAAAAAAGAATTGTTAGATTCTAAAACACTTGAAAAATATGGTCAGGTAAAGTATCTTACACTTAAAGATATTTTTGGATACTAATTGAAATAGAGAAACTAAAAAGCCGCTTCATGTTATATGAAGCGGCTTTTTTATTGAATTAAAAACACTAGGCTACTTTATACGTTTGCCCTTCTTGAGCAACCAAGGTGTTTTCAAAAATTGGTTTTGCCTCTACTAAAAAACCATCAGTGCTGCCATAACGAGCTGAAAAATGACCTAATAAAAGCTGTTTAATTTTTGCTTTGTCGGCAATGGTTGCTGCTTGTTTGGCAGTTGAATGAAATGTTTTCTTGGCGCGTTCTTCTTCGGCTTCTAAAAAAGTGGCCTCGTGGTAAACCAAATCAGCGCCTTTAATGTGTTCAATAATATCTTCGCAATAATTGGTATCGCTGCAATAAGCATAACTGCGTTGAAGTGGGGCAGGTATAGTAAGTTTATTGTTAGCTACGGTTTTTCCTTTATCATTAATGGCATCAAGTCCTAAACGCAGTTTATTAACTTCGGAAGTGGGTACATTAAACTCCTGTAATTTTTCTTTAATGATATTTTTTAAATGTGGTTTTTCTTTAAATAAAAAACCGGTGCAATTAATTCGATGCCGTAAGGGAAAAGATTTTATTTCAATTTTATCATCTTCCCAAACTAATTCGGCTTGTTTTGGATTTGTAAAAATGTACTCAATCTCATAAACAATAGTTGTTTGCGAGTGCTTGTTTTGTAAATCAATAATCTCTTTTAACTCAGGTGGGCAAATTAAAGTAAGCTTGGTTTTTCTGCCCAGCAAATGCATGGTTTGTAATAAACCTAACAGACCTAAATAATGGTCGCCATGCAGGTGCGAAATAAAAATATGGCTTATGCGTTGTATTTTAACATTGTTTTTACGTAACTGAATTTGTGTGCCTTCGCCACAATCAATTAAAAAATAATGCCCAGCTGCATTAAGCAACTGGGCACTAGGGTTTCGTAGTAAGGATGGTGTTGCAGAACCGCAACCTAAAACAGTTACTTCAAAATCATGCATATTATTTTGCTACCACCATACGGCGAATTTGCTTTTGTCCGTTAAGTTCGATAGCATAAATATAAATGCCGTTTTCTAAAGCTGTAGCATCAAATTCGTAGTTGTTATCGCCATGCTGAGCTGCAAATTCTTTTTCGTCAATTTTTTGCCCGGCAATGTTGTACACACTCATTTTAGCTTTGCCATCGATAGCCGATGTAAATTTAATAGTTGTGTTATTTGTAACAGGGTTTGGGCTGTTTGACATAACATTGAAGCCTACATTTTTATTAGACTCAATGCCAATGCCGGCTGGGTTAATTGTTATTTTATAATAACCAACTGTGTATGTTGCAATAGGGATAGAAGACCCAAAATTGACACTATAAACCTTTAAAACAAAGGTTAATGGATAAGTGCCTGCTGTAGTTGGTGTTCCGTAAATTTCCATACAACTTGCAGCATTACCCGGGAATTTATAATTAGAAGGGGTACCTGTAAGACTTAAACCCGGAGGTAGGCCATAATTATTAGAACTTGTTTGTAAATTAACTGTAGAGTAAGTAAAAGTTGTAGTTCCAACTACTGTGTCTTTTGGAATTTTGATAGTAACATTTTGAGCATACGCTACGCCAACTGTACCACTCATAAAATTAGTGGCGCTATCGGGCCATATACCCTCAGCCATAAAAGTAGGGTCTACCGAGCAGGTAGGTACTTGAGCCTTTAAGCTAAATAGAGGCAACAGTAATAGTAATAAATAGACTTTTTTCATATGTTTTTGTTTAAAGTTTGTACACAAATCTACGAAATTGCAGTAATTAAGACAAATTGAAACGCTACTCTTTTATTAACTTAAAAAAGGAGTTTTCAGTAGTAATAAAGTAAACTCCGGAAGGAATATTTTTTAGGTTTATTTTAAATAAGTTGTTTGACTGACTCATAATATCGTTTTCGTTTATAACAAATTGCCCTAATAGATTTGTTATTGTTATATTTTTTATAGACTCTTTATCCGATGAAATAAAAATTTCATTGCTGGCAGGGTTAGGATAAATTTTAAGTTGATTAGCATTTGTTTCTATTTGATTTATACCTGTGGAACTTATGGAGGTGAGCATATACGTCCAAACAGGATTGTATAAAAGCTGTGTGCCGTTAACGGGGGTAAAATAATCGACCGCGGTAGCATCGTGATAAGCAGATGGAATAGTAGAATGGGGTGGTGTAACATTTGTATAAAGGCAATGAGAATTATTATACGGCGTAGCTACAATATCTACGTCGGTGCTATCGTCTCCGTTGGCAAATAAACCCAATGCTTTCAGATTTTTGTATTCATATTTATAAGGCTCAACATCATCTTGCAGGTGTAAGAAACTATATATATTACTAATGGGGGTAAGGCTTGTATTAAATAACCAGTGAGCCGATTTATTAAAATGAGTGCTGTAATCATCAACGCCTGAAAACATAATTACCCTATGAACACTTTGTGTTTTTGCCAAATACATGGCATGGCCTGAGCCTTGTGAGTGCCCCGAAGTAACCACATTAGACCAAACTACTTGATTATTGGCTGATAAAAATTGCCCCCAGTTACCTGAAGGATAAATTACAGCCAAATATTGTAGTAGTTTAACCAAACGCGTGTTAATGCTGTTTAATGTATCTACCGACACGCTGTTGCTTACCGGAGTGCCATAGCAAATTTCCTGACGAACTTTATCAAAACATAAACTATCGGTACTGGCATCGCATAAAGAGCCTACCGTTGGCGAATTTGGATAAGCAATTGAAACCACATGATAGCCCAAACTAGCTGCCAGTTTTGGAAAGAAAGTATAATCTTTAGTATTAGAGCCCGAGCCATCTATAAAAACCAAGAGTAAGTTATTACTTGTAATAGAAGTGTTTAAGGCCACATAGTGGCTATCCTGAGCAGCTACATAAGCAGTATCAACTAAATGTGGTTTTACATAAAAGGTGCTTAGTTGGGCAAAGTTTTTTATGCTCAATAGAAAGAGGCTTGATAAGAATAGTAATTTTATTTTCATGCCCTTTTGATACACTTTTTTGCAAAAGGTTTAATTAGGCCAGGGCTTTATTTTTCACAACGATGTTATACAGGTTTTCGTAGCCTTTTAAAATCTTGCTGATGTCAAAATCTTCGGCGCGTTTGTAAGCACCTGCTCTGAATTTAGCGAGTGTATCTGCATCCGATAAAATATGCAGTGCATTTTTAGCCATATCATCAACATCACCTACATTACTCATATAACCTGTAACACCATTAATGTTAAGTTCGGGCAAACCACCTGTGTTGGTTGATATAACCGGAATTTTCATAGCCATAGCCTCTAAAGCAGCTAAACCAAAACTTTCGGTTTCAGACGGAAGGATAAATAAGTCGGCTATAGAAAGTACATCTTTTGGGTCGGCAATTTTACCTACCGAAATAATATCGCCGCAGGTGTTTAACTCGCGACAAAGTTTATCAATATTAGGACGCTCTGGTCCATCGCCCACTAAAATTAATTTGCAAGGAATTTTTTGACGCACTTTATCAAACACACGCAACACATCTTCTACACGTTTTACTTTACGGAAATTAGATATGTGTATCATAATTTTTTCTCCGTTGGTAGCGTAACGATGCCTGCTGCATTTATCAAAGTTTACATTGTATTCTCGTAAATCAATAAAGTTTGGGATAACCTCAATTTCTTTTTGCAGATGAAAAATATCAATGGTGTCTTTTCGTAAACTTTCTGATACAGATGTAACCGCATCACTCTTCTCTAAAGAATATTTAATTACCGGAAGAAAGGCAGGGTCACGGCCAACTAGTGTAATATCGGTACCGTGAAGCGTTGTGATGAATGGAATGTAAACGTTTTGCGATGCTAAAATATCTTTTGCCATAAGGGCAGCCGAGGCATGAGGAATAGCATAATGCACATGCAATAAATCAAGTCCTTCGTGTTTTACTACATCAACAATTTTACTGGTTAGGGCAGACTCATAGGGCTGATATTCGAACAAAGGATAATCGCTAACGGTTACCTCGTGGTAAAAAATATTTTCGGTAAAGTAGCTTAACCTAAAAGGCTGGCTATAGGTTATAAAATGAATTTGATGCCCTTTTAAAGCTAAGGCTTTACCCAACTCGGTTGCCACAACACCACTACCGCCAAAGGTAGGGTAACAAACTATTCCTATTTTCATTTTAATTAATATTTAAGTAGAGCCTCCATAGCCACTTCAACCTTATCGGCATTTGGTAGCATGGTTTTCTCTAAGATAGAGTTAAGCGGAATAGCAGGCAGGTTTTCTGCGCCAATAACTTTAACCGGTGCATCTAAAGCTTCAAAACAATTTTCGCTAATGCGAGATGCTATGCTTTGTGCAAAACTGTTGCTTTTAGGTTCTTCGGTTAGCACTAAAACTTTGCCGTGTTTTTTTGCAGAAGCGTAAATGGTTTCTTCATCTAATGGAGATAAAGTACGTAAGTCAACAATCTCAATTTGATTTGGGAATTTCTTCGCCGCATTTTTAGCCCAATAAACGCCCATGCCGTAAGTGATTACGGTTAAGGTGTTTTTATCTTTAGCCGCATCGCAAGTTTGTACCATTCTGGCTTTGCCAAGCGGAATGATATAATCTTCATCGGGCTCAATGGTTTTAGCATCTTCGGTGCCTTTAATTTTGCTCCAATACAAACCTTTATGCTCTAACATTAACACAGGGTTTGGGTCGTAATAAGCAGCTTTCATAAGGCCTTTTAAATCGGCACCGGTGCTTGGGTAACAAACTTTAATGCCTTTAATATTGCACACCACACTCTCAACACTGCTTGAGTGATACGGACCACCGCTGCCATAAGCACCAATGGGTACACGCAAAATACAACTAACAGGCCATTTGCCGTTTGATAAATAACAAGAACGTGAAACCTCGGTAAACAGTTGATTTAAGCCGGGCCAAATGTAATCGGCAAACTGAACTTCAATAATTTGTTTTAAACCAACGGCACTCATGCCAACGGTTGAGCCTATAATAAATGCTTCTTGTATGGGAGTGTTAAACACACGGTGGTTGCCAAATTTTTGGGCAAGGGTAGCGGCTTCTCTAAAAACTCCTCCTAGGCGATGTCCCACATCTTGTCCGTATAACAAACACTCGGGGTGTTTTGTCATTAATTCGCTAATGGCAAACAAAGCTGCATCAACCATTACGGTTGGCTGTTTACCTGCGGGAGCACGGTTTCCTTTTTCTTCGGTTATGGTTGTGGGTGCAAAATCGTGTTTAAATAAATCTTCGGGGTGCGGGTCTTCTGCCTGTAAAGCTTTTTCGTAATCGGCTTTTACAAGGGCAGTAGCTGCATCTTCAATCTTTTTAAGTTCGGCAGTTTCAACGCCTTCAATTAATAAGCGGTTGCGCAATTTAGGAAGTGGGTCTTTTTTCATAGCCTCTTCTAAATCGTCGCGGTACCACTCTTTACGAACGCCCGATGTATGGTGATTTAATAGAGGAACTTTAGCGTGTACCAAAAATGGACGACGCTCTTTACGAATAAGCTCAATAACCTCTTGCAGGGTGTTGAACGATTTTACAAAATCGGTGCCATCAATGGTGCGGGTTTCTAAGCCTTTAAAACCTTTGGCATATTCGGTAGCATCCTGCGCGCGTATTTCTTTTGCGTTGGCAGATATATCCCACTCGTTATCCTGTACCAAATATAAAATAGGCAGTTGTTTTAAAACCGCCATTTGAAAA
The DNA here is from genome assembly GCA_035484495.1 of Bacteroidia bacterium. GTDB lineage: Bacteria > Bacteroidota > Bacteroidia > B-17B0 > Aurantibacillaceae > PALSA-968. The sequence goes on from DATHOW010000123.1 coordinate 11,438, forward strand.
GCTTCGGATACTTCACCCTCGGTAATGCAGGCATCACCTAATGAGCAAACTGCAATTGGGTTAACACCCTTATAATCTTTTTGTTGTTTGGTAGTTTCTAAATATTGTAAGCCCATAGCAATGCCCGTTGTAGGGATTGCCTGCATGCCTGTAGCACTGCTTTGATGGGGGATTTTTGGCATATCATCTCTGCGCAGACTAGGGTGCGAATAGTAAGTGCGCCCACCCGAAAAAGGGTCGTCGCGCTTTGCCAGCAATTGCAGCATAAGCTCGTAAGGCTGCATGCCGATAGATAATAGAATACTATCATCACGATAATAAGCACTTAAATAATCTTGCG
>DATHOW010000124.1:0-7606 GCA_035484495.1 Bacteroidia bacterium
AGGTTTTGATAAAAATCCTTTATCGTTTTTATTTACTTACAGGGTTAAGCACGTTATAGGAGATGATTCGCACGAAGTGCAAAGAAATCATCTGTTATTAAAAAAATATATAGATGCCGATTTTTCAAAACCAAAATTATATCCTTCTCAAACTAATATTGATAAGATAAGTCAGTACACTAAACAGCCTTTTGTTTGTATGGCACCTGCATCGGTTTGGTTTACTAAGCAATTGCCCAAACATAAATGGGTTGAACTTTGCAACTTAACGCCTACTAATACCACTATTTATTTATTGGGTGCAAAAGGTGATGAAGCTTTGTGTAATGAAATTAAAAACACATCTAAACATCTAAATATTATTGTGCTTTGTGGCAAGCTATCTTTATTAGATTCGTGTGCTTTAATGGCAAAAGCCAATATGAATTATGTAAACGATTCTGCTCCACTACACTTAGCCTCATCGGTAAACGCAAATGTTACTGCTTATTTTTGCAGCACGGTAAAAGAGTTTGGTTTTTACCCTTTGTCAGATAATTCTAAAACAATAGAAGCCACTCCCGTCCCACCCTGCCGTCCGTGTGGTTTACATGGATATAAGGTTTGTCCGCAAAAACACTTTAAGTGTGGAAATGATATACTAATAGAGGTTTAAGCTTCAGCAATATCCTCTAATTTTATAGATAATCCAGCCCATTATTTCATGTAGCAATAAAGTACTGGCCTCTAAAGCTTCAGGCTTGGGTATAAGCATGTGCCCAAGGTCAAATTTACGTGGGCCACTATATCTATCAGTTGGGTAAACAACTATATTTTTAATACCAGCTTTATTAAAGCAACCTATAGCGCGCCTTAAATGAAAGGCCGACGTAATAAATAAAACCGAATCTTTAATATGCAAGCTATCCATTAAATGCTTTGTAAAAAGGGCATTTTCTCTGGTATTTCGAGATTCGTTTTCAATTATAATGGTAGAATCGGCATAGCCACATTTCAATAAATAATTTTTAATAATAGCAGCTTCTTTTTCTTCAGGGTGGTTAATGCTACCGGAGCCTCCGGTAATTATAATTTTTTTTATCTGCTTATCTCCCATTAATGGCAACACCTGAAAAAGTCTGTCACCACTACGCAAAAACTGTGGTCTATCTTGTCGGGCATCGTACCAGCTCATTCCGCCTAAAACAACTGCATATTCGTATTTTTGGGTTGGTTTTAAATCAGGTGTAGTTACTTCCCATTTACGCATGGCTTCATCTACCAAAAACGAATTAGAGAAAATGAATAATAAAGCAAAAGCGATAACGCATAATTTTTTTTTTCGTACCAAATCCTTTACAAAAAAAGCCACAATAAGTAAAGTAATTACCCAAACTAACGGACTAATTAAAAAAGCAAGTATCTTAGAGAAAATAAAAAACATGTCGGTAAAATTAAATAATTAGATGAAACTACGATTATTCTTTAATCTTATTACAATAGGCTGTTTCATTTGGTTAATGTTATATGCCGAATTGGCTCTTTACCTGGTAAAGGTTTCTTACGGACAAATAAATCTGCTTTTAAATACCGAAAAAATAAGCGAAGTTTTAAATTCGGATAAAACCAGCAAGGAAGAAAAGAAGAAAATTTTATTAATTGAAGAAATAAAAAAATACTCGGTTGATAGTTTGGGATATAAACCCACAAAAAACTTTACTACTTATTTCAATCAACATAATCAGCCTATTTTATGGATTGTTACAGCCTGCAAACCGTTCAGTTTTGATGCCTATACCTGGAAGTTCCCTATTGTGGGTAAGGTTTCATACAAAGGTTTTTTTAATAGAAACGGGGCACAAAAAGAATTTCTAAAAATTTATGCTCAGGGTTATGATGCCGATATATCAGAAGTTAGTGCATGGAGCACACTTGGTTGGTTGCCCGACCCTATTTTATCATCTATGCTGGTAAAATCTAAGGGGCGCATGGCTAATTTATTTTTCCATGAATTGTTTCACGCTACTTATTATGCCCCCAGTAGCGTTGATGTAAATGAAAATTTAGCAAACTTTATTGCCCGCAAAGCAACACTTAAATTCTTACAGAACGATACTGCTGAACTAACCAAGTTTTTAAAAACATTGCAGGACGATTCTATTTACAACAGTTTTGTTTTTAAAGGATATCAAACTTTAAAAACTTTATACTCATCAACAGAAAAACTAGACGATCATCAGCGACTAAAAGAGAAAGAAAACGCACTTGTTAAAATATACACGGCAAGCTTTCATTTAAAGTTAAACTATCCTAAACGCTTTAAGGACTATTCTAAGCAAATTCTTATCTCAAAAAACTCCTTTTTCGTAGATGCACATAGGTACGATGGGCTTTCTGACTCGTTAGAACTAGTTTTTAACAAAAAATACGGGGGTAACCTAAAAAAAATGATTGAAGACCTAAAAAAGTAAAAAATATGTACATTTAAGGGCTTTTAAAAAATTTGGTTTAATTTTTGATAAGCAAGCACGACTAAAAATTTATTATACATGAAAAAAATAATATCAGCACTTATTTTGTTAGCAGCCATAACAGGCGCAAAGGCACAAACAACTCCGGGTTACGAAATTAAAGTAAACATTAAAGGCATTAAAGATTCGGTTTGTTACCTAACCGAGTGGAGATGGGAAGGCCAATATTATGTAGATACCGCCGTGGTAAAAAAAGGAGTTTTTACATTTAAAGGTAAAAAACCTTTAGAAAAAGGCTTGTTTTCAGTATTACGAGATAACAAAAACTCTATTTACTTTGATTTTGTTGTAACCGACCAGCAAAAAATTTCTATTACAACAGATACGCTTGATATGTACAAAAACATGAAAATTGTTGGTCCATCTGTTAATGAAGATTTTAGGCAATTTGTGGTAGTTATGTCAACTAATTATAAAGAAGCCTACGATTTTGAGCAAGGAGTAAAAAAACGTAAAGACCCAGATTCTACCAAGCTTATTCGCGACAACAAAACCAAGCATTACGAAGAGATAAAAAAATATCAAAAAGAGTACTTAGCTAAAAATCCAAACACCTATTTAAGTACTATTATTCGTTTACAAAACGATGTAGAGATGCCGCCAACTCCTAAAGCATCCAATGGGCGACCAGACTCTACTTGGGGATATAATTATTATATAACTCATTATTGGGATGGCATTCCTTTAAATGATGAAGGCACCGTTCATACAAATCATCTTTTTGCTAACAAGCTAAAAACATATTATGAAAAAACACTGGTTCAAGCTCCAGACAGCCTTATTAAATACAGTGATTGGTTGGTAAAACAAACCGGTGGCGATAAAGAGATGTTTAAATACATTGTTTATTATTTAACTAAAACCAGCGAAGACTCAAAAATAATGGGACATGATGCTGTTTTTGTCGACTTGATAAATAAATACTACCGCACTAATAAAGCTTATTGGGTAGATGAAAAAACAAACAACAAAATAATTGAACGTGGCGATATTTTAGAACCGCTTTTACTTGGTAAAAAAGCACCCGAAATGAACATGATTGATACCATAGGTGCAAAAACTATTAAAAAACTAGGCATGGATACTATTACCAGTAGCGAGCGCCTTACTACTGTTTTTACAGATAATTATTCTACACTACAAAAACTTTTTGTTCCGCTGTATAGCATAAAAGCAGATTATACGGTAGTTGTATTTTGGGACGTAGATTGTGGTCATTGCCAAAAAGAAATACCAAAGCTTAAAGAAATTTATGACAAACTTAAAGCCGAAGGTAAAAGTGTTGAAGTATATAGTGTTTACACCCATTTTGAAGTTGATAAATGGAAAAAGTTCATTAAAGAGCATAAACTTAATTGGGTAAACGTGTATAACGGAGTTCACTTAATTGATTTAAAAGTTAAGTTTGATATATACAGTACACCTAGAATATTTTTATTAGATAAAAACAAAGTAATTAAAGCAAAACAAATTAGTGCCGAGCAGGTTGAAGATTTAATTAACGCGCTTAGTAAACAAAAACTCTAACCTTTTAGGTTTATTTAATTAAACAGCCCTTGTTCATACAAAGGCTGTTTTTTTATTTCTAATTTTCAATTAATAGTACATTTGCAGCTATGAGTTTATTATCGGTACAAAACGTAACCAAACGCTACGCTACACACGTAGCTTTAAAAAACGTAAGCATTGATGTGCCTGAGCAATGCATTTTTGGTTTATTAGGGCCTAATGGCGCAGGTAAAACATCGCTTATACGTATCATTAATCAAATTACGGGGCCTGATGAGGGGCAGATTTTATTAAACGGAAAAAAATTAGGCCCTGATGATATAACGCATATTGGTTATTTGCCCGAGGAGCGTGGTTTATACAAAAAAATGAAGGTGGGCGAACAAGCTTTATACTTTGCCCGTTTAAAAGGCATGAGCAAAGCTGATGCTATGCGAGAATTGAAAATTTGGTTCGAGAAATTTGAAATGGTTAGTTGGTGGAATAAGAAGGTAGAAGAGCTAAGTAAGGGCATGCAGCAAAAAGTGCAATTTATTGTTACCGTAATTCATAAACCAAAACTTTTGATATTAGATGAGCCATTTAGTGGTTTTGACCCCATAAATGCTAATCTTATTCGTAACGAAATTTTAGAACTACGTAAACAAGGTACCACCGTTATATTTTCTACTCACAATATGGGCTCGGTTGAAGAGCTTTGCGATAATATAGCCCTTATCAACAAATCAGAAAAAATATTAGATGGCGTAGTAAAAGATATTCGCAAATCGCACCGTTCAAATATTTATGACATAAATTTTAAAGGCAATTTAATGGGCTTTACTAATGCCATGTGGACTGGCGCAGAATTGCTTGAAAAAGCCAGTGATGGCGATATACATGAAGTACGTATAAAACTAGCCGGCACACACAAGCCAAATGATTTATTACAGGCCGTTATGCAAGTAGCCGAAATAAATTCGTTTAAAGAAGTTATACCTAGCATGAATGATATTTTTATAGCCAAGGTAAATGAGCAACAAGTTATTGGAACACAATCGAATTACACCGAATAAAAAAGACTAGATAGATGAATAAAACACTTTTAATTATTTGGCGCGAGTATTTTGAGCGAATCAGGAAGAAAAGCTTTTTGGTTATGTCGATACTTGGCCCTGTATTAGTAGCCAGCGGTTTTGCTTTAATGATATGGCTTGGCAATGCGGATAAAACAGAGCAAAAAGTTTTGGTTATTGATGAATCTTTAGCTTTTTACAAAAACCTGCCTGATAATGATTTTATACGTTTTTATTATCCGGATATAAAATTAGCACAAGCCACTAAGGATTTTTATAAAACAGATTACACCTGCATTTTATATGTTCCATACAATGTTGCGCAAAGTGGCAATTCGCCGGTAAAGCTTTTCTACAAAAAAACACCTGGCTTTGCTGTATCCCAGTATTTAAGAGATGTTATGGAACGTAAGTTATATGAATTTAAGCTGGCAGCTAACAACATTAATCCGGAGGTTATACGAAATGCAAGACAAAATATTCAACTTATAAACGAAAAAATATATGAGAATGGTGATAGTAAAGAAAGTAAAACAGATGCCATTAGTGTTATAGGTTTTGTTTGTGGGCTTCTAATTTTTATTTTCTTAACTATTTACGGTGCCCAAGTTATGCGCAGTGTAATGGAAGAAAAAACAAACCGTGTGGTAGAAATTATCGTATCAAGCGTGCGTCCGTTTCAATTAATGATTGGCAAAATAATTGGCATTGCTTTAGTTGGCATCACTCAATTTTTAATTTGGATTGTATTAAGCACTATATTAACTACTGCCGTATCAGCTACTCTATTAAAAAAGATTACGGCAGATGCCAATTTACAAAAGGCACAACAAGAAATAGTATATAAGCAGGGTAGTAGTGCCAATTTAAAAGAATTGCATAAAACAGATAGCAGGCTTGAAGCTATTGCAATGATTAATGATTTAAAGGGTGTTGATTTTACAGCTATTATTATTTGTTTCTTTTTATACTTTTTAGGAGGTTACCTGTTTTATAGTGCACTTTTTGCAGCAGTAGGCTCAGCCATAGATAGTGATAGTGATACACAGCAATTTATTATGCCCATAACCCTTCCCTTAATTATTGCTTACATGATGTCGATAAGTGTAATGCAAAATCCGGAAGGCAATATTGCTTTTTGGGGTTCAATGATTCCGTTTACATCACCCGTAGTTATGTTGGTAAGACTTCCAACAGGTGTTCCGTTATGGCAATTAATTACTTCTTTATCATTACTAATAGGCGGTTTTATGCTTACAACCTGGATTGCCGGGCGCATATACAGAACCGGTATATTAATGTACGGTAAAAAAGTAAGTTGGAAAGAAATGATTAAATGGATTTCTTATAAAGCCTAAATGCTGAGAAGGAATACTTACATAGGTTTATTGTGTTTTATTCCGTTTTTAATTTTTTGTCAAAGTCATAAAAGAACAGGTGACCCTAAAAATATATACACACGTATACTAGCCGGACCTACATTTGGGTTTTACAACAATAATACTTTTCATGCATCAAATACTAGGGCTGGTACTGCTTTTTTTGTGGGTGCTTTAGAAGAAGCACGCATATACAGTAATTTATTTGCCAGTGCAGGGTTAGAATACCAGTACCATTCGATAGCTTTTAACTCTTATTATATGACACCCGGTTATCAAAATTTGTACAACCAAAAATTTGATTACAACTACAACCTTAAAATGCAGGAAGGGCGTTTAAATATTTTACTGCGCTTAACAACCGGAACCGAATTAACAAAACCACTTACCGGATATATAGAAGGTGGATATGTTTTGCGTTATTTAATTAGTACGCAAATGAAAGTAACTTCTAATTTAAACAACGATGTTCTTTTTAACGGAACAACACACCCTGAGTTTGAAGGGACTACTATTAAAAATAGTTTTTCATCAGGATTAAAAGTAAATGTCGGGCTTCAACATAATTTCTTACGTTCGCACCGCGCCTGGTTTATACAAATAAGTTATATGCAAGGTTTAGCACGTTTTTTAGTGCATGAAAACTTTACACCCACATCGCTATACATAAAAAGTTCTTTTCTACAGATTGGGTTAGGATTTAAGTTTTAATTATTAAAACTCATAAATATATTGTATAGCAGTAGTACGTGGCGGTTCAATTTTCATAGGGCGCAGCATATATGCCACATTAAACAAATTATTACACACTAATGAAATACGCTGTCTTGGGGTTATTTTATAATTAAGTCTTGCGTCAAAAATATGATAGCCACTATGCCCTTGCCAAAAACTTAGCCCTTTTATAGGATATATATATTGACTCAGTACTTTAGTTGCCACTTCTAAAGAAGCAAAAGCACTATCAACATTTTGCATTTTACTATAGTAACGATAACTTATTCCTAAACCAAATCTGTATATTTTAAACTCAACATCAGCTTTTATCATATGTTTATAGCGATATTTTAAAACATGGTTAGTAGTGTCCATACTGGTACGCTTATAGGTAAGTGCATTGTTATTAGCTGGATTTAGTACTTTAGAAGAATCG
>DATHOW010000125.1:0-34494 GCA_035484495.1 Bacteroidia bacterium
AGTTTTAGAAAAACGGCAGATAAATCATTAGTTATGCTTGGCGAAACTGATTCGTACGAACCACTTTGCAGAGAGTGCTACAACAAATCTTTTCAAAAAACGGAATAAGGTTTATGAATTTTTCGGCTAATCAGGTTACAAGTATTTTATCGGCCAAGTTAATTGGCAAGCAAGAGAATAGTTTTTCAAACATTATTACTGATAGCCGTACCGCAGGTTTTACAACACAGGCACTTTTTGTTGCCATTAAAGGCGAACGACATAACGGGCATATTTATATTAAAGAATTATACCTGCAAGGTTGCCGTTGTTTTTTAGTAAGTGAAGAACATCCTTATTATAAAGAGTTAAGTGATGCCGGTTTTTTATTAGTAGAAGACACTTTATTTGCTCTGCAACAATTGGCAGCTTATAAAAGAAGCCTGTTTAAAATACCGGTGGTTGGCATTACAGGTAGCAACGGTAAAACCATTGTAAAAGAGTGGTTGTGGCAATTGCTAAATGTCGATTACAACATTTGTAAAAACCCTAAAAGTTATAACTCGCAAATTGGTGTGCCACTTTCGGTTTGGCAATTAAATGAGCAAAATAATTTTGCGTTGTTTGAAGCAGGCATTTCATTACCCAATGAAATGGAAAAGCTTGAGCCAATTATAAAACCAACCATTGGCATTATTACTAATATAGGAAGTGCGCACGACGAAAACTTTAGAGATTATTTAGAGAAGACCACCGAAAAACTTTTATTATTTAAACATACCGAGACTTTAATTTATTGTAAAGATTACGAAGCCATTGAAAACAGATTACAACATATAGATTTTAAACAGTTAAAACAAATTAACTGGTCGGCTTTGCAGAAGGCAGATTTACAAATTACAGAACAAGAACAACAAAATTCACACACTTTATTAAAAGCCCTTTATCATAAAAAAGAAATTGAATTGCGCATTCCGTTTACCGATAAAGCCTCGATAGAAAATTGTATACACTGCTGGTTATTTATGCTTCATTTAAATTATAGTAATGAAGTTATACAACATCGCATTGCAGATTTAGAGCCCTTAGGCATGCGCTTGGAAATGAAGCAGGGCATTAATAATTGTACGCTGATTAATGATTCTTACAGCAATGATATACATTCATTATCTATAGCACTCGATTTTTTAAAGCAGCAAAAGCAACACACGCATAAAGTTGTTATACTGAGTGATATTTTGCAATCGGGTAAAAAAGGGGATGAGTTATATAAAGAGGTAAACGATTTATTGAAGAGTAAAAATATTTCTGAGTTAATTGGAATTGGAAAAGACATTTCATCACAACAAAATAGTTTTACCGTAAAGAAAACTTTTTTTGCCACCACGCAAGATTTTATTGAAGCCTGCAAACAGGAAAAAATTACATTTAAAGATAGCGTCATTCTAATAAAAGGGGCACGCAGCTTTGGTTTTGAACATGTACATAAATTACTGCAACAAAAAAGTCATGATACGGTTTTAGAAATTAACCTGAATAATTTAGTACATAATCTCAATTATTATAGAAGTAAACTAAAACCAGGTGTAGGCATTATGCCTATGGTAAAAGCTTTTTCGTACGGAAGTGGTAGTTTTGAAATTGCCAATGCTTTGCAACACACACATGTAAATTATTTTGCGGTTGCTTATGCTGATGAAGGTGTTGAACTGCGTAAAAATGGCATAACTACCCCTATAATGGTTATGAACCCCGAGCCACAAAGCTTTGAGCAAATGCTGCGGTACAATTTAGAGCCCGAAATATTTTCTTTTTCGGTTTTAGAGCAATTTTCCAATTATGTTTCTGTAAATAACAAGCAAGCTAGTTTTTCAGTCCATATAAAATTAGATACCGGCATGCATCGCTTGGGTTTTGAAGAAGGAGATATAACTCATTTGACAGAAAAACTAAAGCACTATTCTTTCCTGCAAGTAAAAAGTATTTTTTCGCACCTTGCCGCAAGTGATGATGCAACTTTAGATAATTTCACTAACGAACAAATTACATTGTTTGATAAACTAAGCAAGCAAATTATGCAAACGCTTAGCTATCCTGTACTTCGCCATATTTGTAATTCGGGTGGCATTAGTCGTTTTCCTGATGCGCATTTTGATATGGTGCGTTTAGGAATTGGTTTATATGGAGTTGGCATTAATGATGCCGAGCAAAAACAATTACTGAATGTTAGCTCACTAAAAACTACCATATCACAAATAAAACAAGTAAAAACAGGAGATACCGTTGGTTATAGCCGCAAAGGAAAAATCAGCAAACCAACCACTATTGCTACCGTACCCATTGGTTATGCTGATGGTTTAAACAGAAGATTGGGTAACGGCATAGGGCATTTATATGTACATAACAAACCAGCCCCCATTGTTGGCAATGTTTGTATGGATATGTGCATGATTGACATAACAGGCATTAATACGCAAGAAGGTGATGAAGTAATTGTATTTAATTCTGCCGAAACGTTGCATCAGTTAGCCAGCACTTTGGGCACCATTTCGTACGAAGTGCTTACATCGGTTTCGGCAAGGGTTAAACGGGTTTACTTGCAAGAGTAGCTTCTCTCCTATTTTTAATTAAATATACCCTTATCGGCAGTTCGTTCCATCGGTTTAAATTCCGACGAGTAGTTTAATTTATATACCAAGTTATTATTACGCAAATAATAACCATCGCTACTTTTTACTAAAGCTAAATCTGCCTTCTCGGGGTAACCATAAATTAAAAGTCGGCTACGGGTCATTTTATAGCCTTTAGAATTTAAAGGGGTTTTCCAAAACTCAATCATAAAAAACTCCTCGGCAGCTGGTGTTGTAACTCCGGCTAACGAAGCGGCTAATGAATCTGCACTACTTGTTTTCTCGATAGGTGTAATTGTTTTAACGTAAATGTTTTTAACGCTCAATAATTCTTCTTTAAGCACCTGATAATTATCGCTGTTTATATAAGCAGAATCGGTTACATCGTTAAAAGAAAGAAGTGCCTCATTTTTATTAGTCGAGCCATTTTCTTTCTTCGTATTTGATTTATTGCCTTTATTTTCTTGAGATTTATTTTCGTCGTCAGTTTTATTTGGGCTGACTACTTGCTCACTGACATTTTGTTTTTGAGTAAGTAAACTCATGTCAAATTTTCTTACATAAGAGTCTAATTTAAAGATAAAGAAAAGGCATCCTGCCAGTAGCCCAATAGAGCCTCCAAAAACAAAAATCTGCAACTTTTCTCTGACTTTCAACGTAAAAAATTTCAGCAAATTTAGGCAATTATTTGCGTTAAAATTGTTAATCGTTAAGCAATGTTAAAACAATTATATTTTGTAAAATTTTGGCAAACAATTTGCGTTATATCAAAAAATCAAACAAAAATAACATAACATGAAAAAACTATTGTCAACCCTGCTAATTGCCTCTATAGGTGGAGGATCGGCGCTTTACATTCAGCAAAAGTTTTTTAAAGAGGATAACTTTGCTGCTAATCAAATACATAACACAGCTCCGGTTAGATATACGTCTGGTTCTAATGCGTTTTCTGCTTCGGCTCCTGATTTTACAGGTGCAGCCGAAACCTCAATAAACACCGTAGTACACGTTACCACACAAACCCAAGAAAAACAATTAAGCTACGACCCTTTTCATCAGTTTTTTTATGGCAGTCAGCCACAACAGCAACGCATTCAGCAAGGCAGTGGCTCTGGTGTTATCATTGCTAAAGATGGCTACATTGTAACCAACAACCACGTTATTGCCGATGCTGATAAAATTGAAGTTATTTTAAATGATAAACGCACTTATACAGCTGAGCTTATAGGCACCGACCCTCAGACCGATTTAGCCCTTTTAAAAATTAAAGAAAAAGATTTGCCTTTTTTACCCTATGGAAATTCGGATAATGTAAGGGTTGGCGAATGGTGCTTGGCAATTGGCAACCCATTTAACTTAACATCTACTATCACAGCAGGAATTATTTCGGCTAAAGGTCGTAACATTAATATTTTAGAGAATGACCCTGCGCATGGGGTCTTCCCGATAGAATCATTTATTCAAACTGATGCCGCCGTTAACCCGGGAAATAGTGGTGGCGCATTGGTTAGCACTAACGGAGATTTAATTGGGATAAACTCTGCCATTGCCAGTCAAAATGGTGCTTACATTGGTTACTCATTTGCTATACCGGTAAACATTGTAAAAAAAGTAGTAGCAGATTTAGCTGAGTTTGGTACCGTACAACGTGCCTTTATAGGAGTTAGCATACGCGACATCGATTCTAAACTTGCCGAAGAAAAATCATTAAAAGATTTAAGAGGCATTTATGTAAATGGTTTAACCGAAAATGGTTCGGCTGAAAAAGCAGGAATTGTTTTAGGCGATGTAATTACAAAAATTGAAGGCTTTGATGTAAACAATGCCGCTGCATTGCAAGAGCAAGTTAGTAAATATCGTCCGGGAGATAAAATTAGTGTTACCCTTATACGCGGTAACAAAGAAATAAACTTACCTGTTGTACTTAAAAACAAAGATGGTAATGTAAGTATCATTAAAAAAGAAAAAGTAGAAGTTAAAGAAGCCACCTCTATTGCATCATTAGGCGCAAGCTTTGAAAACATTGGCAAAGGCGATATGAAAAAACTAGGCATACAAAACGGAGTGCGTGTGGCTAATTTACAAAACGGAAAACTTTTTGCAGCCGGTATAAAAGAAGGCTTTATTATTACTTCGATAGACAAAAAAACAATAAGTACCGTTGCTGAAATTGAAGCTGCGGTTAAAAATAAACAAGGTGGTATTTTAATTGAAGGAATTTATCCTAATGGCATGCATGCTTATTACGGTTTTGGCTTGTAAACCCAACACAGAAAATTATAAAAACCAAAAAGCCTCATGAATAAAATGAGGCTTTTTTGTAAATAAAAAGTACCTTCGCAATGATGAGCATTTACCAAAGAAAACAACAATGGAAATGGTGGCTTGCTGCTGTAGCAATGCTTATTGTAATGGCATCACTTTGGTACTCGCAACAAATAGTTCAAAAAATTTCTACCGACGAAAAAGAAAAGATAAAACTTTGGGCGGGTGCGGTACAAAAAAAGGCCAACTTGGTAAAATCTACCAACGAGCTTTTTACTAAAATAAAAATTGAAGAACGTAAAAAAGTAGAGCTATACGCTGAAGCTACTAAAGAACTTACCAAAGATGTTGCTGACTTAGGTTTTTCTTTACGTGTTTTGCAGGACAATAATACAGTACCCGTTATTATTACAGCTAATGACAATAAGATTATTGGTTTTAGAAATTTAGATTCGACTAAGGAAAAAGACCCCGCCTACCTAGCTGCGCAATTGGCTGAAATGAAAAGTTTGTACAACCCAATTGAAATAGAATACGCCCCCGGTAAAAAAAATTATGTTTACTACAAAAACTCAAAAGTATTTTATCAGATAAAACTTGTGTTTGATAGTTTGATAAAATCATTTATATCAGAGGTTGCTATAAATAGCGCATCGGTACCGGTTATATATACCGACTCTACACAAAAAAATGTAATTGCCTCCGGAAAAATAGATTCTCAGTTGGTTGCAAACCCAGCTAAACTTAATGCTACGCTAAAAAGCATGCAAAAGCAAGCAGCGCCCATTGAAATTAATTTAGGAGATGGCATTAAGAATTATATTTTTTACGAGGAGTCATCTACACTTAGGCAATTACGTTACTTCCCTTACGTGCAGCTTTTAATTATTGGTTTGTTTTTATTAATTGCTTATACCCTATTTAGCACCGCACGTAACTCGGAACAGAATTTAGTTTTTGTTGGCATGAGTAAAGAAACAGCCCATCAGCTTGGTACACCTTTATCATCGCTTATGGCATGGATAGAATACTTGAAAGAAGCAAACCTAGACCCATCCGTTATTTATGAGATGAACCGTGATGTGGATAGATTACAAACGATTACAGACAGGTTTTCTAAAATTGGGTCTCAACCCGCATTAACTCATGAAAACGTAACTAAAGTGTTAGAACACGCATTTGATTATATAAAACAACGTTCATCGAAAAACATCAATTTCATTTTTCAGAATAATGATAACGCTAATATAGATGCGCTTTTATGCGTGCCTTTGTTTGAGTGGGTGGTAGAAAATATTTGTAAGAATGCCATTGATGCTATGGATGGGAAAGGCAGTTTAACTGTTAGCATTAAAAGCGAAGACCATAAAGTGGTGATTGATATTACCGACACCGGAAAAGGCATTACAAAAAATAAATTAAAGGCCGTTTTTGAACCGGGCTACACTACCAAGCAACGTGGTTGGGGCATGGGCTTATCGTTATGCAAGCGGATTATTGAAAATTACCACAACGGCAAAATATTTGTGAAGCACTCTGAAATTGGTAAAGGAACCACGTTTAGAATTATACTGAGCGTTTAAACGCTCATAATCATTTTAAGGTGCGGTAAATCACAATCTAAATACACATCGCCAACGGTTTTAAAACCTAAGTTTTCGTAAAACTCTTTTAAATATAGCTGCGCCGATATGGTTATTTTTTTTGATTTAAATTCTTCTTTAGTTAATTTAATTGCTTCTTCCATCAATAAATAAGCATACTTTTTTCCACGATGTTTCTCATCAATAACAACACGGCCAATAGAAGGAGTTTTATACGTTTCCCCCGCAGGAATTACACGAGCATAAGCTACTATTTTACCTTTTACCAAGCCAAGTAAGTGAAGGCATTTTTTATCTACCCCATCAGCATCTAAATAAATGCAGTTTTGTTCAAGCACAAAAATTTGTTGGCGCAGTTGCAACAAATCATACAGCTCATCAACACTAAGCGCGCTAAATTTTTTGACTTTAAATTTCATGGGAGAAAGTTAAGAACAAAACTTTTACTTCTTAAAGTAATTGCCTTTAATTAATTCATCTAAAGGCAAGCGTTTGTTTTTATAAAAAGCAATTACAAAGGCATCTTTAATGGCTATTTTTTTTGCCTGTTTGCACATTCCATCGGCCTGTTTTAATGTTTGAAATTCGCCTAATGTAAATCGGGTTATGCCATCAGCATAGGCTTGGCGGCGTACAGCGGGTAATTGCAATAGTTTATTAAAATTAAAATTTTCAATAAACTGATAAGCTCCTATTTGCACTTTAAAGGTAACACTATCGGCTACCAAATCTCCGTACTTGGCCAAAAACTCATCATAGTTCATATTTAACATGGCTACGTCTGATTTTACTTGACTAGAATCAACTGTTATTTTCTTCAAATATTCTTTAGAATATAAATTGACATCCGATGTTAGTGAAGCAAAAGAATCTAATGTTACCGTTGATATACTTTTAATTAAGCTTAAATCTTTATAAAAAAACTCTACTTCAAATTCGTTACCCGACGGGATGTTAACCAAATACTTGCCACTTGCCGAGTTTGAGGTAAAATAACCCGAAAAGCTTTTTCTACCATATTTAGATTTAATTTTTATTGCCGCTTCAACAGGCTTATCATCTACATATACAATTCCTTTAAGAACTACTAAAGCCGTTGGTTTACCAAACATACCGGGCTCAACCAAATAAATATCCTGTAATCCTAATCCGCCTTTTCTTTCGGTAGAATAATAAGCGCGTTGCCCATCAGCCGATACCCAATAATATTTATCATCCTGATTGCTGTTAACAGGTTTACCAATATTGTATGGTGTACCCCATTTACCATTTTTCATATCGGTTCTAAAAATATCGTAACCACCTGTTGAGTTATGACCTGTAGAACTAAAAAACATGGTTTTTCCATCGGCTGTTACAAAAGGAGCATCTTCATCAAATGTGCTATTTATGGTTGCGCCTAAGTTTTTAATGTTGCCATAAATGCCATCAGGCATAAGTTGGCCAAACCAAATATCACGACCACCTTGTCCGCCCGGGCGTTCGCTTGAGAAATAAACTGTTTTTTCATCAGGAGAAAAACAAATACTGCCTTCCCAATAACTGGAATTGATGCCTTTTAGTCTTTCGGGTATACTCCATTCGGTGCCTTTTAAATAACTCACAAAAATATCGCCACTGCCTAAAGCAACATTACGAAAAATGTAAAGTTTTTGTCCATCGTGACTAATAAACAAAGGCGCATCATTACCGGTTGTGTTAATAGTATTAATTGGTTGAGGCTCATCCCAACCACCTGTGTCTTTTTTTTGAGCTAGAAAAACATCTTCAAAATAGGCTCCTTTAGGGTCTGCTTTACCGGGTAATTTTTGTTTACCACCTTTTGATTTTGGTCCCAGATAAGCAAAAACAATAAAATTTTCGTTACCGGGTAAAATAGGCCCATACTCTGAAGCAGCTGAATTTACAGGCGGCCCAATATTTGTGATACTTGCAATAGTGCCTTTATTCAATTGCTCTAAAGAGCTTTTACAAATTTCTATTTGATACTTAACTATACTTTTTAAAGTATCGGGAAGTTGATTTTGCATGTATATTTCAAACTGTTTTATGGCATCTTCGTACTTATCATTGTTTTCGTATACTTTACCCAAATAGAAATCATAATCGGGTAATTTATTTTTTATTGGCTCGGCAGCTTTAATATTTTCTTCGGCTTTAGAGAAATAAAAAGTGTTGTAGCACTGGCATGTACCTAAAAGATATTTTAAATATAAATTACCGGGATAAGCTTTTGATAGGCTATCGTACAACCCTAGCGATGCTATATATTCTTGATTTTTATAATGTTTATCGGCCGTTGCTAAAATTTTCTTTTCGGGCTCGGTTAATATTTTCTGAAGCTCAGACTTTAACCCATTATTAATTTGGGCTTTACCCAAAAAGAGAGAAAACAATAAAAAAAGGAAAACAAGTTTCTTTAGCATAAACTAAATAGGGTTTAGTCACCCAAATATACTAAAAATTAACTTATTTATGTTAAAACTTCGGAGAATTGATGCTCGTAGAGGTTCTTAAAATGTCCATCCTTCTTTAAAAGTTCTTGTAAAGAACCGGCTTCAATAATTTTACCATGTTCGATTACCATTATGTACGATGCTTTTTGTATAGTAGCCAAACGATGGGCAATAATAAAAGATGTGCGACCTTTGGTTATTTTTTCGGTAGCAGCTTGTATTAGTTGTTCAGTTTCGGTATCAATAGATGATGTTGCTTCATCTAAAACTAAAATAGCAGGCTTGTGGACATAAGCACGTAAAAAAGCAATCATTTGTCGTTGCCCGGTAGATAACATACTGCCTCGTTCTCTCACATTAAAATTATAGCCATCGGGCAATTGCATAATAAATTGGTGAGCACCAATGTATTTAGCAGCCTCTATAATCTCCTCATCGGTAATGGCTTTGCTATATAGCGAGATGTTGTTTTTTATAGAGTCGGAAAACAGAAAAACATCTTGTAAGACAACCGAAATTTGAGAGCGTAAAAAATCTATATCAAAATCGTTTTGAGGAACGTTGTCAAATAAAATATCGCCTTTATTAATTTCGTAGTATCGGCCCATTAAATTCATAATGGTTGATTTGCCCGAGCCCGTAGCTCCTACAAGTGCAATTGTATCGCCGGGGTTAACGGTGAACGAAACATCTTTTAGTACATAGTTATCTTTATTATACGCAAACCAAACATTTTTAAATTCTACTTTGCCGTTTAGGTGCTGAATAAGGTTGCCCTTGTTTTCGATTGCCTCATTGGTGTCTAATAATTTAAATACACGCTCAGCCGATACCATGCCCATTTGCAAGGTGTTTAATCTATCTGCCAACATACGGATAGGACGGAACATCATGCCTGTTAGCATAATGAAAAAGGTCATATCGCCCGTTGTAACATTAAAAAATTTAGAACTGATGCCGCTATAAAAAATAATTAGCGCGATTGCTAAAGAAGAAAGTATTTCGACGATAGGAAAGAAAATAGAATAGTACCAAATTGATTTTATGTTGGCGACTTTATGTTGCTCATTAATGTTTACAAACTTTTCGTACTCTTTTTGCTGACGATTAAAAAGCTGTACCACTTGCATGCCCTGTATATGCTCTTGTACAAAATTGTTTAAAGCCGCTACTGCATTACGTACTTGGTTAAAGGTGCTTTTTACCCCACGTTGGAAAAACTTAGTGGCAATAAATAACATGGGTACCGTAATTAAAACTACCAGTGTAAGTTGCCAGCTGACAATAAACATGGAGATTAAAAAAACCGAAAGACTAAGCATATCACCCATGATGACGATGAAGCCCTGAGAAAAAACATCTGCCAAGGCCTCTACATCAGATACGGAACGAGTTACTAAGGTTCCAATTGGCGTTGTATCGAAATACGAGTTTTTAAAAGACAGTATGTGTTTAAATAGTTTTGTGCGAAGGTCTTTAATAATGTTTTGCCCAATAGTAGCTGTTAAAATAGTGTTGCTTAATTGCAACATGGCTTCTAACAAAAGTGCAGATAAAAGGATGCCCGAAAAAAGCGTAATCATTTCTACGTTTTTGGTAGAAACATAATCGTCTAATATTTTTTTTACCAGTAAAGGGCGTGCAATGGTTAAACCTGCCAATATAACCGTTACAAATACGGCAACATAAAATTTGCCTATGTATGGTTTTATAAAACCAAAAATGCGACTCAGTAATTTCCAGTCGAAGGTTTGTTTATTTTTTTTCTCTGTGCTCAATTTTTAGATAAAAATAGATGAAGGATAATCAATAGCCACCAGGTGCAAGCCTTTGCCAGTAATAGATTTACCTGCACTGCTTCTATCTTGCGAAAGGATAATTTCTTCAAAATCTTCCAGGGTAATTTTTTTGGTGCCTACTTCTAACATCGTTCCTACTAAAGCACGTACCATATTGCGCAAAAAACGATTGGCTTTAACGGTAAAAATAATGTTATCACCTTCTCGCTCCCACTTGCATTCCATTATATCACAAATATGATTAGCGTGGCTGTTATTTACTTTGGTAAAGCTGGTAAAATCTTTTGTTTTTTTAATTAGCTCGGCAGCTTTGTTCATCAAATCAATATCGATATCGCCGTATATATAGGCTGAAAAATCGTTTACAAAAGGGTTAGGCACTTGGTGTATATAGTATTTGTAAGTACGTGCTGTTGCACTAAAACGTGCATTGGCATTATCCTGTACAGGTAAAATATTAATGAGCGAAATATCTTTAGGCACACAATGGTTCATTTTAAAAAGCCATTGCTGCTTGTTGCTAATTAAATCTTCTTTGGCAGAATCGAAATGAGCGTAGTACTCTTTAGCATGAACTCCTGTATCGGTTCGCCCGCAACCAATTAAGGTAATTTTTTCGTGAAGCAGTAAACTAAGTTTCTCTTGCAGTATTTGCTGTATAGTTAAAGGTGTGTTTAGCTGAAACTGCCAACCGTGGTAGTTTTTTCCGTTATAGGCAAGGTGTAAGAAGTAACGAGGATGCAATTTACTGTGTCTGTTTTTGAGATATAATTACTTAACGGCTTCCATGCAAATTTCAACATTGGCATCTTTAGGAAGGCGAGATGCTTCGATAGTTGCGCGAGCAGGAAAATCTTTGGTAAAAAATGAACCATAAGCCTCATTTACTTGCACAAAATTATTTAGGTCTTTTAAAAAAATGGTTGTTTTAACTACATTATCAAAGGTCATTCCGGCTTCTTCTAAAATACATTTCATGTACTCCATAATATGACGCGTTTCATCTTTAATGCTACCCTTAATTAATTTGTTAGTAGTTATATCTAACGCAATTTGACCTGAAATATATAATGTGTTGCCAGCTAAAATTGCCTGACTATAAGGGCCAATTGGTGCCGGTGCTTTTGATGTATTTATAATTTTTTTCATGTTTTTGTTAGTTGATGAGGGGCAAATTTACGTTTTTTTTATCTGACGAGATGTTATCAAAATGGCTTTTAATTTGGTAAATTTGCCATCCTAAAAAAACACGATGCTAACAGTTAAATTTTTTGCTTTTAATCCGGCTCACGAAAACACCTACATTTTACATGATGACACACATGAGTGCGTTATAATTGACGCAGGTTGCTATACAGCACAGGAACAGGCTATTTTAAAAGACTACATTTCTGACAAAAAACTAAAGCCAGTAATGCTACTTTGTACCCATACACATTTTGACCACATACTGGGTAACCGTTTTATATTTGACACCTATGGCTTAACACCCATTTTTCATAAAAAAGAATTAGATGTTTTTGCGGCGCAAGATGGTGTTTGTAAACGATATGAAATAAATTATGACCCATCGCCCATGGCCGAAAAATTTATTGAAGAGGGAGATAAACTTACTTTTGGTAACACTACGCTTGATGTTTTATTTACACCGGGGCATGCGCCAGGGCACGTTGCATTTTATAATGCCGAAAACCATTTGGTAATTAATGGCGATGTGTTGTTTAAAGGCACTATTGGCAGAACCGATATTCCCTTAGCTAACCATGCCGATTTAGAGAACAGCATTTTAACTAAGCTTTACACCTTACCTGATGAAACTACTGTTTATACAGGACACGGACCCGTTACAAACATTGGTTACGAAAAAACACACAATATGTTTGTGACTATAGATTAGTTACACCCGCATGAAGCAAACTGATTTACTTTTACTGAAAGAGTTTTTAGACGAAAAGTATTTTTTATACAATCATAAAAAATTTATAGAATCAGACCCTATTTGCATTCCGCATCAGTTTACCAAGAAACAAGACATTGAAATTGCCGCCTTTTTAGCGGCTACTATTGCCTGGGGCAACCGCCAAAGCATTATAAAAAATGCCGGCAAACTTATGCAGTTTATGGATTTTGAACCGCATAGTTTTGTTACTAACGCCACAACAAAAGACATAAAAGTATTTTCAAAATTTGTGCATCGCACGTTTAATGGAGAGGATTGTATGTTTTTTATTCAATCGCTTAAACATCTTTATAAAAATAATACATCACTTGAAATGCTTTTCAGTAAAGGCATTAAGCCTAGTGATGAAACTATAAAAAATGGCATTGTAAGTTTCAGGGAAGAATTTTTTGCCATTCAACATCCTGCCCGTACACAAAAACACGTGTCTAATCCCATAAAAAATTCAAGCTCAAAACGCTTATGTATGTTTTTACGCTGGATGGTTAGGACTGATAAAGTAGGCGTAGATTTTGGGATTTGGAAAACTATAAAACCCTCGCAATTATGCCTGCCATTAGATTTACATACCGGTAATGTTAGTAGAAAATTAGGCTTGCTCAACCGTACTCAAAACGATTGGCAAGCCGTTGAAGAAGTAACCGCTTTACTTAGGCAGTTAGATAATAAAGACCCGGTTAAATATGATTTTGCCCTTTTTGGGCTAGGTGTGTTTGAAAAATTTAAGTAGAGCTTATTTAGGCTCTGCTGTAAATGTTTCCCATCCGCTTGCTTGGTCGCGGTTTGCAATTAGTTTATGGCCTAAATACAAGTCTGCACTGATAGCTTTACCAGTAGATGCTTTGATATTAATTTGAGAGTTTTCTAAATTAATAATTTCAAATTGTTCCGTAGCACCTACTTGAGTTTTAGTTGCTAATACAAAAT
This sequence comes from Bacteroidia bacterium, assembly GCA_035484495.1. GTDB lineage: Bacteria > Bacteroidota > Bacteroidia > B-17B0 > Aurantibacillaceae > PALSA-968. Next base: position 13,621 of record DATHOW010000125.1, read on the forward strand.
GGTCTTTTGAAGCTTCATCAGTAAGGAATTTTCCTGAAGATGTTTTTAATGCCCATTTACCATTTCCTTGGTCAATTTTTTCAAAAACTTCAGCTTTTGCCGCATCAGGTTGATTAGCCGTTACAGCTGTATCACCATAAACAACAACATACATGTTATTATATGCTTTTAAAATCATTTTATTGCTTTCAGGTGTTTCGTTTTTCGGTTGCTCGCTAGAGCCACAAGACATTAAAAATAATAATGAGATAAATACTACGCTGATTTTAGTTTTCATATTGTTTAAAATATTAGTTGGTTATTAAATTGTTGCGCAAAAGTATAAATTGATTTTTGATTGGCAATTATTCTAAAATAATTTTTTGGATAAAAGGTGTTTTACCCTCTTCCTGCGTATAAAGCAGGTAAATTCCTATCGGATAAGAACTGACATCGATACTATTTTCTTTAGTGTTTACTTGCTGTTTACTATAAATAACTTCACCTAACAAATTGGTTATTTTAATTATTTGAAGCATATTTTTTGACTGAATATTTATCTGTCCTTTGCTTGGGTTTGGGTAAACTAATACATCATTATTACTATTTACTATTTGGTTAATGGCACTAGAGCCACTAACATTTACAAATAAATTTAAAGGCCCAACTTTACAACTTGAAGAAGTTTCAGTAACGCTAACATTGCCTGATGTTGTGCTAAAAGTTACTGTTATTTGGTTTGTGCCTTGCCCGTTTGTTATGCTAGCCCCGGCAGGAACCGTCCAAGTATATGTAGTATTTGATGTGCTTGTAACCGAATAGGTTACACTTGCTTGATTTGCCAATACAGTTTGCAAACCATTAACCGAAACTGCATTGTTATTTAAAATATTGAAAAAGTAAGCTGCCCAAAAAGTAGATGAAAAATAAACCTCTAAAGCATAAGTGCCTGTTGCGCCACATTGCTGATAACAGCTTCCGGTGTCTAAAGCAATGGCATGCCCCATGCCTGATAGTGTATAAGTTTCAACCACTTCGTTGCCATTATTATCGTTATAGGTGTTTTTGGTTACAAACGCATTTCCGTTAAAAGAGCTAACGGTTGCATCGGCCGTTTGGTCGGTACCGTGTATGTTTGTCCATTGTTTCATAATTTCAGTTTCGTTTGAAGGGCTAACTACAAAATCTGAACTGCCCTGAAAAACAGCCACTTTAGGATAAGCGCCTGTATATGCCGGGTAACCTGTTTTTACAGAATCACCCCATGCTTGCGGTGTAGGTGCGGTAGTATAACCATACAACGCACTTGAGCCTGCTTTATAAGGAGCACCTGCCATAACGGCTCCGGCTTTAAAAACATCGGGGTAACAGGCCAGCATAACATTTGTCATACAAGCACCGGCACTTAAACCTGTGGCAAAAATTTGAGTGGTATCAATGTTATAATGAGCTTTCATATAATCTACCATCTGCTTGATAGAATAGGCTTCGCCCTGATTGCGATTTTCGTCTCCTTGTACAAACCAGTTAAAACAAGTACTTGAGTTGTTAGCCGAATTTTGTTCGGGATACATGACAAAAAATTTATGCCTGTCTGCCAATGTGTTCCATCCACTTTGTGTGGCAACTGTGATGGCATTTTGTGTGCAACCATGCATAACCACCACCAAAGGTGCTTTGCCCGTAATGCCTGTTGGCACATAACTATACATATTTAAATTACCAGGGTTTGTACCGAAAGATGATACGGTTTGCCATCCTGTTTGAGCGTAAATTGACACTGAAAATGCAACAAGAATAATAGAAAGTACTTTTTTAAACATAGGATTAAATTTATATCAAAAGTAAGCTTTTAAACGCAAAAAGGCTGCTTTTTAGGGCAGCCTTCTTACTAATCATTTAGTTGTTAATTAGCTAGGTTTTTTAACTAAAACTTCATCAACCATGCCATAAGCTTTAGCTTCTTCGGCAATCATCCAATAATCGCGATCGCTATCAGCCCAAACTTTATCGTAGGTTTGGCCGCTGTGTAGGGCAATTATTTCATATAATTCTTTTTTAAGCTTGCCTATTTCTTTAGCTGTAATTTCGATATCAGATGCCTGACCTTCGGCTCCACCAAGTGGTTGGTGAATCATTACACGTGCGTGTTTTAAAGCCGTACGTTTACCTTTTTGACCAGCACACATAAGCACTGCACCCATTGATGCCGCCATACCGGTACAAATTGTAGCCACATCGGGCTGAATGATTTGCATAGTATCATAAATGCCTAAACCTGCATAAACACTACCACCCGGTGAGTTTAAATAGATTTGGATATCTTTTTTAGCATCAACCGACTCTAAGAAAAGTAATTGAGCTTGTACGATGTTGGCAACTTGGTCGTTAATGCCGGTACCTAAAAAGATAATTCTATCCATCATTAAACGAGAGAACACGTCCATTTGCGCTACGTTTAGCGAACGCTCTTCTATAATGTAAGGGGTCATCGATGATTGAAACCTCGATTGGTATCTCTCATACGTTAAGCTACTAATGCCTTGGTGCTTTGTAGCGTATTTTTTAAATTCATTATTATCAAACATAATTGATTTTTTTAAATTGGTTAAGACAAATGTAACAGTTGAAATTTTATAGCCAAAAACAACGCCAAAATGATATGAACATAGTTATTAGGTTATTTTGGCAAATAAACTGCCAGTTTGAATGTTTGCAGGATAATAATGGTACAATTATAGCAAGCTAAAGAGCTCAAAAACGGTGTTAATTATAAATGAAGGATATTTTTACAATTTTAAAATTATTTTGTTTCTTTGTCTGTTAAGTAAAGTACCAAAATATGACTAAAGCATTTAAAATAGCCAGCTACGCAGTTTTTTCACTTAGTGCACTACTAATCACCTCTTGCGGTGGTGGCGATAAGAAAAAAGGAGAAAATACAGAAGCAATTCAAGAAGACACTGCAAAAGCGGTATCGGCAGGGGTTATAAACATTGGTGGAGAGATGTTTAGTATCCCTTCTCCATTACAAACTGCTATGCTTATACAAGGTGCGGGTGCGGGTTACGATAAATCAATTCTTAACTCTAAAGAGAATCTAGGCCAATATGCTACCGATTACTCTAAAGCTTTAAACTTAGGCATTTATGGTGCTGATTTAGGTTATGTAAGCATGTATAGCAAAACGCAAGACGCTTTGGCATATCTTACTTCGATTAAAAAATTATCGGATGAATTAGGTTTATCGAGCGCTTTTGGAGCACAAACCATGAAACGCTTTCAGGAAAATATGTCGAATAAAGATTCGATGATGGTGCTTGTTGGACTTGCTTACCGCGAAGGGGATGCTTTTTTGAAAGAAAATAAACGCCATGATATTAGTGGGTTAATTTTAGTTGGTGGATGGATTGAAAGTTTGAATTTTGCTATTAGCGTAAATAAAACTAAAAGCAATGAAGACATTAAACGCCGTATTGCTGACCAAAAAAGAGCACTTGGCAGTATTATAAAATTATTATCTCAGTACGAAACTAAAGGTGATTATGGCGGATTAATTGAGGAGTTAAAAGATTTAAGTAAAGTATATGATACGATAGAATACAAATTTGTATCGGAAAAATCAGAAACTGACATAGCTAATAAAACTACTACCATTAACAGCCATACGGAAGTAAAAATCACTAAAGAACAACTGGATTTAATTACTTCGAAAGTTGAATCTATCCGTAAAAAAATTGTAAACCCTGTAAAAGCTTAATTTACTAGAAAAATAAATTACATGAAAAAAGTTTTAGCAAGCACCTTATTAGTAGCCTTATTTTTAATAGGTAATCCGTTTAAAGCCAATGCACAATGCGATACCATTGCCAGCGTTTGCGCCAAACACATTATATCAACCTTTATATCTGACGGGCAACAGTACCGTTCGTTATTATTAAACCCGGATGAAACAGCAGAATTTAAAACAACTTTTTTTGGTGAAACAGTTTACCGCATTGCAGCTTGCAGTGGCTTAACGGATGGTAACCTGATATTTAATATTTACGACCAAGAGCGTAATATTATTTTTACGAATAAAGATTATAAAAATGCGCCTTACTGGGATTTTAAAACAAAATCTACCGTTGAGGTTACTATTGAAGCTAAACTTGACCCAGCTAATAGCGGATCGGGTTGTGCGGTTTTATTGATAGGTTTTAAACAAAGTAAGAAGTAATAGAAATTGAATTTAGTAAAAAGCCAGCATTAGCTGGCTTTTTTTATTCCTTGTCATTTCGAAGGAGGGTACGACTGAAAAATCTATTAGAAACAAATTTCTCCCTACGGTTGAAATGACATCAGTATTTTATTACACCCCTATACCAAACACACAAGGCACTTTATGTATGGGTGGTGCGTTTTGGGTTTTCCACTCGGCTACAGTTTTTGTTTTAATAAACTCGGTATCGGAGTTTATGTTAGCAGCCAAACAAATTTTGGTATTTGATGAAAGTGTATTTAGTAACTCTTCTAACAAATTAATATTGCGGTAAGGTGTTTCTATAATCCATTGCGATTGTTGCGCAGCTAGTCTTTCTAAGTTGCGCATTTTTTGCTGGCGCTGTGTTTTCTCTTTAGGCAGGTAACCGTTAAAAGCAAAGTTTTGTCCGTTTAAACCTGAAGACATAATTGCCAAAATAATAGAAGAAGGACCGGTAAGCGGAACAACTTTTACGTTATTGATATGTGATAGTTTAACAATATTTGCACCGGGGTCGGCTACACCCGGACACCCTGTTTCGCTCATTAAAATAACTCTGTTGTGTTGCTGTAATGTTTTAAAAACCTGAGCTGTTTCGGTTTCAGACGTGTGTTCGTTTAACTCTAAAAAAAGTTTTTCATCAATATTAAAACTCTTATCAATGGCTTTTAAATAACGACGTGCCGTTTTTAATTCTTCTACAATAAAACAAGTACAACTATTTATAATTGAAATGTTGTAAGGCGCGGTCATTGCCAATATATGCTCATTGCAAAGTGGTGTGGGTAATAAAAAAAGGGTTGAGTTCATTTTTTAGAAACTAGTTTATCTGCGTTTATAATTAACTGTTTATCATCTATCATTTGGTTGATGCAATCCATCACATCTTCTTTTCCATATAAATATAGCAAGCTTACCAAATCGTTTAATTCATAATTTTTATGATCGAGCACTTTCAGCAATTGCTCTTTTATTTGTGCAAAGATGGTAGATTTATTTTGTTTATTTTTATTTAAACACACATCGCAAGTGCCACAATCTTCAAAATTAGTTTCGTTGAAATAATGGAGTATTTGGCGACTACGACAAACACGTGCGTTACCTACAAAATCTATAACGGCTTGTATGCGTTGCTCTGCCTGCTTTTTAAGCGTATCGTAATGCTCTTTAGAAATAGAAAGAAAAGTAGCATCTACCCTAGCCTGTGTAAACACAATTTTGGGTAAACCTGTTTGGGCTATGTAATCTATAATTTGAAGTTTATGCAGCATATCCAAAGTCTTTTTTACATAAACTATATCTGACTTTATAGCTTTGGCAATCTTAAACTCGTTGATAATAATGTATTCTTCGAACAAGCCTGCATAATTACGTAGCATGGCTTTTATAAAACTATCTAAGCCCGGGTTTTGCACCTGAAAATTATACAACTCGCTTTTACCTACGGTAAAATGAACTTTGGCAGGTTGGTAAACGGTATCGGTATAAGAGAAATAATTTTCTTTCTCTAAAAATTTTACCGAATTATAAATAACGATTGGATGTATTTTAAACTTAGCGCTTATTTCATCTAAACTAAAGTTTACACTTAGCCCCTCGCCCGCTCCAACAGCAATTTGATAGTAGTTACAAACGGCCGAATAAGTTTGCTTTATTTGTTCGATGCTTGGGAAAGCCTGCTCTAGTTGGTCTTGCAGATGAATAATATCAGACTGATGGTACAAAGTAAGTGCGTAAGCCATGTTACCATCGCGCCCACCACGACCAGCCTCCTGAAACCATGCCTCCAAACTATCGGGTAAATCTAGATGGGCAACAAAACGTACATCGGGCTTATCTATGCCCATGCCAAAAGCATTGGTGCTAACAATAATGCGCTTGCGGTTATTTATCCAATCGCTTTGTTTTTTTGCGCGCTCGGTAGCCTCTAAACCTGCATGATAAAAATCGCTGCTAATTCTGTTTTGATTTAGGAAATCAGAAATCTCTTTTGTCTTGCGCCTGTTACGCACATACACAATGCCTGTGCCTTTAGTTTTAGTGCAAAGGTTTAACAGTGTTTGCAGTTTATTCTCATCTTGCTTGATGTGATAATGCAAATTTTTGCGGGCAAACGATGTTTTAAATATTTGAGGATTTTTAAACTCCAGTTGCTTACAAATATCATCGGCTGTTTTTTGCGTGGCTGTTGCCGTTACTGCTAACACAGGCACTTCGGGTTTTAGCTCGCGTATTTTTTTGATAGAAAGATAAGCCGGACGAAAATCATAACCCCATTGCGAAATACAATGTGCCTCATCAACCGCTATTAAATTGACCTTTAAGGCGGGCAGTTTGCGTAAAAAAAGTTGCGTTTGAATTCTTTCGGGAGAAATGTATAGAAACTTATAACTGTTATGTATAGCATTGTTAAAGGTTATTTCAACCTCTCTAAAATTCATGGCAGAGGTTATAGCAATGGCTTTAATGCCTTTTTTTTGAAGTTGTTCAACCTGGTCTTGCATCAAGGCAATTAGCGGAGAGACTACAATACACAAACCATCCATTGCTAAAGCAGGAATTTGATAACAAACCGATTTTCCGCCACCGGTGGGTAATAAAGCAAGGGTGTCGTTGCCCGCTAAAACAGATTTAATGATATCTGCCTGCATGGGTCTAAAAGCATCATGACCCCAATATTTTTTTAGTATTTCAGAAGTTTGCACTAAAACCAACTATACCGTTTATCAGTTCTTTGAGGGAATTTTTTACCAATGCCATAGTAAAATCCAAATCCAAAATTAATAATGCCCGTAATACTGGTTGTTTTTAAACCTGCTAAACTAGTTACATCTTGCAAAGCGATATTATTTGGATTAAAAACTGTAGGCATATAATTATACGACACAAAAATGCCGATAGAAAAATTTTCTTCTATAGCAAAATTTATGCTGTACTCGGGTTCAATAAGCGCTGAGGAATAAGTTGTAATTAAATTAGGTTGGTTTTTAGGATTTGAAACATTGGTGAAATTAGACGAGTTGTAGCCCACGTTTACGGCAAATGTGGAGAAAACATTTTCGTTGTGATATTTGTTATAACCTATTTTTACATAACCCGTATAAAGATGCATCTTAGTATCTAAATCGATATTATTAGTTGGACTTGGGATGCCATTTAAACCCAACAAGCCATTTTTAAACCCTAAGCCAGCAAAGACATTATTGGTTAATCGTAAATTAACCGAGAGATTCATTTCGTAAATGCCACGAAATTTTTTACGAAGTACTGCGTTAGAAACCGGTGCAGGTAAGGTTGTAGAGAAACGTACAGAGAACATAGATTCTTTAAAATCAGTATGTACTTTGCGTCTTTCTATAGCTGCATCGTAATCATCCACGTCCTGATCTTGTGCGTTAACCACAAAAACAATTAGTGTAAAAAATAAGGTGTAAAAAAAGTGCCGCATATTTTTACTAAGATAGCACTAATATTTTTTTGAGAGAAATTACTTGCCTGAAAATGAGCTTCCGCGAGAACGGTTTTTGGAGCGATCTTTTTTCTGCCTTTTTAGATACTTTTCGTTACCCGCTTTTTTAGGGGATTGATTTCTTCTAAATAAGCCTTTTTGTTCGTGGTTTTGAACTTTACCGGGTTTTGTTTTACGTAAAGAAGCATTACGCGGCTCGCCACCTTTACCATGAAACAGTTTATGAAAAAAACCACCACCGCCTCTTGCACTATTGCTAGCAAAGGCATCGGCATTACCGGCACTTTTATCTCTTTTTTTAAATAAACCGTGGTGCCTTTTAGTAGTTGTTTGGTTACCACTTTCTTTTTTACGCCCGCCCTTAGTGTTTTCGTGAAAATTACCTTGAGCTAAACCAGTATGCGGCAATAACAAGGAAAACCCTGTTATAAATAAAACAAATATTAACGCCCTTTTCATACTGCTTTACAATATTAAAAATATTTATCATTAAATACAAGGTTAATTCTACCAAATTATTTTTAATTTTAAACAATCTCAATCTTAGGATTACCAAAATAAGAACCTAATTTACTGCTGAAAATTTATGTCGAAACTGTACATAGTGCCTACACCCATTGGAAATCTTGAGGACATAACATTACGCGCCATTCGCATTTTAAAAGAGTGCGATTTAATTTTGGCAGAAGATACTCGTAACACCATCCATTTGTTAAAACATTTACAAATAGACAAACCCTTAAAATCTTACCACCAACATAACGAACACAAAATTGTACAGGAAATAGTTGAGCTTATACAACATGGTAAAAATATAGCCCTGGTAAGCGATGCAGGCACCCCGGGCATTAGCGACCCTGGTTTTTTGTTGGTGCGAGAATGTATTACAGCCGGCATAGATATAGAAACTTTGCCCGGCCCTACGGCTTTTGTGCCAGCGTTGGTTAACAGCGGTTTTCCCTGCGATAATTTTATTTTTATTGGTTTTTTACCCATAAAAAAAGGAAGGTCGACTAAAATAAAAACCTTGGTAGAGGAAACTAAAACCATTGTTTTATACGAATCGCCGTACCGTTTGGTAAAAACCTTAGAAGAGTTAAAAAACAGTTTAGGGGCTGATAGAAGAGCATCGGTATCGCGTGAGCTAACCAAAATTTATGAGGAAACTAAACGCGGAACATTTGATGAATTGATTGCCTATTTTTCGTTAAAAACCGTAAAGGGAGAAATTGTTATTGTGGTTGAAGCTTTAAATAAAAAGCAAAAAAATGGAACAGAAACAGAAGCATAATGTAGGTGCCCCACCCGGCGAGCTTTACTACATTGGCAAAGAGCGTAGCGATAAGGTAAAAATTACCTTGATACAGTATAATGAAAATACTTTTTTTGAAAACGATTATTACGATTTAAACGAATGCCTTGCTGCCATAAAACCTGATTTAGTTAAATGGATAAATGTTGAAGGCATACATAAATTAGAATTGGTAGAAAAACTTGGCAAGCACTACAACATCCACCCGTTAACGCTAGAAGACATTGTACACACAGAGTCGCGGCCAAAGTTTGAAGATTACGACCACTATGTAATTAGTATTATGAAAATGCTGTACCACGATGATGCAGTACATAGCGAACATTTAAGTATTTTACTTTTTAGCGATACGGTAATTTCTTTTCAAGAACCAAGTGGTGGCGATGCTTTTGACATTGTGCGAAACCGCCTGCGCCAATGCAAAGGGCGTGTGCGAAAAATGCAGGCCGATTATTTAGCTTATGCCTTAATGGATGCCGTGGTTGATTGCTACTTTAAAATATTGGAAAGAGTTGGAGAACATATAGAGCAGTTGGATGAGGAAATAACCGAATCGCCACAGGGAGAAGCTTTAGTACGCCTGCATGATTTAAAACGAGAAATGATTTTTTTACGTCGCCAAATGTGGCCTGTAAGAGAGTTAATTAATAATATGTCGCGAAGCGAAACCGAATTGATACGCGATGCAAATGACGCTTATCTGCGCGATTTACAAGACCATATTAGCCGATTATTAGATTCGATTGAGGGATACCGAGAGATGCTTTCGAGCATTATGGAGGTTTATTTAAGTAACAACTCCCTTAAGATGAACGAGGCCATGAGAGCCTTAACGGTTATATCATCTATATTTATACCGGTAACTTTTATTGTGGGGGTGTATGGCATGAATTTTAAATATATGCCCGAAATTAACAGCCCCTATGCTTACGGAATTGTATGGGTAATTATGTTAGGTGTAATGGCAGGCATGGCCATTTTTTTTAAACGAAAAAACTGGTGGTAATTTGCTTTTGAACTTGTTTACACTTTTGAACATTGTAAGTTTGAAAACATAATAAAAAACTGAAACCTTTTTGCTATTAGTAGCGTAAACTTGTGTATATAATTTATGAGCAGAAACGAATTTATACAGGCCTGTATTAAAAATGATAAAAATGCCCGTCATCAGTTGATAGAGCAGCACTATGGTTTTTTAATGGGCATGTGCAGGCGCTATGCAAAAAACAACGAACAAGCCGAAACTTTTTTTAATACAGCATTTATAGAGGTGTTTAAACACTTGCCCGAATATCACGATGATCAAGACATTGATGAGTGGATTAAAAAGACATTTTTACGCAGTTTGATATTTCAATTAAAAAGCAGTCGTACCGAATATTATATAACTACTACCACTCGTGTTGATGAAAGAAAAACTAATACCGATTTATTTCAGCAAGCCGAAGAACAAGACCCAAATAGTTTATTAGCTGAAGATTATATACGTGCTTTACAAAAAATGCCTTCGTCGTTTAGAGCAATGTACAATTTGCACATTATAGAAAATTTTGATTTAAAAGAAACGTGCGAGTTATTGGAAATTAATGAGGAGTCGGCTAAAAACACATTAGAGCGTGCAAGAAACGAATTTTCTAAAAATGTTAAACTAAAAATGCAAGGCTTTTAATGACAGACAAAAAAACATATCGTATAGATGAAAACGCATTGCGTGATAAATTGACAAGCTATACTGTTAGTTTTAATGAGAATTCATTTAGCTTTTTAGAAACCGAAATAGCACAGGTTAAACCAAGTAACCCAATAGAGCTGCCTGATACAAAAAAATTGGTGCAGTTTATTGGCATTCCGGTTGCTATTGGTGTACTGGGTTGTTTAGTTTATTTTGGAGTTAGTTATGTAAAAAATTTACCGCCTTCTACTCCTAAAAAAGATACTGTAATAGTTACTAAACCAACCGTTGCGCCTAAAATAGAAGAAAAGAAAGAAGTTGTTACACCACCTATAAATACAAATACTACGGTTGTAAATGCCGAAGTAAAACATCAAGGGGTTACTGCACCCGTTGTTCAAACACCTGTTAAAGTAAAAGATAAAAAAACAACTCCTGTGCAAGCAGTTGTGGTTAAAAAAGATAGCGGACAACAAGTAAGTGCAGTTGAAAAAGCAAAACTTGATACTGTTAGAAAAAACAAGCCAGATACCATTTCGGTAAATAAAGACAACTCGCCTAAAAAGAAAAAGAAGAAGCGTAAAAACGCCTTAGATGTTACAGAGGATATCAAACAATCGCAACCTACTAGCGGTGAGGATGATGTTGTAGTTCCGGATAGCAACCCTAAATAAAAAAGCCCTTAAATTTATTGCTTTTAGTAGATGTAAATTAATCGTACAATTTGCATTGTTTTGTTAATATAATCGCGGGTTACAAATGAGTTTGGTATTTTAGTTTCAGCATCATTAACGTAACCTGTTTCGGTTTGCAGTACATTGTTTCTATAATGCTTTTCGGTATTTAGTAAACCATTAGCATCATACTCGTAGGTTTCTTTCAGCTCAATGTTTTCACTAGCGTTTGATGTGTACTTTTTTTCAATCAGCAAATTTTGTTCGTTATACGTAAAGTTAGTTATCTGGTTTATCCAGGTGGCTACATAACTTTCGTTATACTGTAAGGGTTGTTTGTTAGCATTAAAATTTACAATAAGCTCCTTAAACACCCGGTTTTCGTCATTTAAAAATTGTTGTTTGTATTGTTTTGGCGACGAATAAATGTATTTATATTTTTCTTCGAAATTTATTTGCTGCATGCCTAAAGTGAAAACACTTTTATCGACATTTGTATTGGTTTCTTTACAGGATAGCAGACTAATTACTTGCCCAATGCTATCATATTTATAATAAGTTGCATTATAAAAAGTGCCATCGTTAAAACGCTTGCCCATAAGGTTGCCTTTATCATCGTAAAAATAATTGGTAGATAAGGTGTCGAACTCATACACACTTTTAGAATAGGTGCCGCCACCGCCCACTAAACGGCCTCGTCTGTAAACCGGTGCCGATTGAAAATCTTTTTGAATAATTTTTTTAATTACCGTGTAATAACTGCGTTTTAACCTGCCTTCGGCATCAAACTCATAATGCTTTGACAAATCTTTGTCTTCAACAATTTTAAAATCCTGCTTATCTACAATTTCGAAAATGATGGTTTTAATTTTTCGCTTTTTTATTTCGTCGGCATTAAACGAAAAAGAGTTTTCTGTATTACTTGTGTTACCCGGAATAAGTAATTGTGCCTTAGCTGAAAGGTTTATGAAAAATAAAATAAATAGAAGCCTTGTTATCACTTTAGTTGGTTAAGTGCTTCATTTATTGTTTTTACCGGAGCGCTGCAAGTATGATTTTGACAAACATAAACTACTGTTTCATCATTCTTATAACGCTCTTTAAGCAATGCAATAGTAGAGGCGGTTTTGCTGTAAACAAAAATCGCATTAGGATTGTAATGTTCTTGAGCCTGCTGCATAAATTCATCAACAGCTTTACCAACAATACAAACTTCGTAAAATGGAAGTGCTTGCTGTGTAGCCAAAATTGCCCAGTTTGAATGCCCTGATGGATAATTGGCTATTTCTTCAGCAACATGGTTTAACATGCTTTTAGAAACTTCCTCATATTCCAAATTGCCAGATATTTTTGAAAGCGCAAATAGGTTTTTTGCCATTTGCGAGTTTGAAGCCGGAATAACATTATCGTGCATCTCAATTTTTTTTGAGATTAGGGCGTTTGTGTTTTTATCAGAGAAATAGAAAATATTTTTCTTTTCATCAAAAAAGTTAATGAGCGTTTGCCTCATCATTAACTCTGCAATGCCCAGCCAAGCCTCATTGCCGGTAGTTGAAAATAATTTTATATAGGCATCTATCACAAAAGCATAATCTTCTAAAAAAGCATCTATATAGGCTTTATCCTTATAACAACGGGTTAAACTCCCCGTATCATCAATTAATTTTTTGCGAATAAAGTTTGCATTTTTAACGGCCAATTGCAAAAACTTATCGTCAGTAAAAGCGCTATAAGCATCACACAAAGCTGCGCACATTAATCCATTCCACGATGCAATAATTTTATCATCTAAACCCGGACGCACGCGCTTATCTCTTTCTGCCATTAATTTTTGGTTGCAGGCAGTAATTATTTTATTTAGCTCATCAACACTAATTTGATGCTTTAAGGCTATTTCGGTATCAGGTAAGTTGCGTAGTAAAATGTAATTATCGTGTTCCCAATAACCAATTTCGTTAACAGAATAGTAATCAGCAAATACATCAAAATCTTTCTTTACAATGTTTTGTAAATCCTCTTTTGTCCAAATGTAAAATAGTCCCTCTACCCCTTCGCTATCAGCATCTAAGGCACTATAAAAACCAAACTCGGGCGAGGTTAATTCTCGCTCAACAAAAGCAATGGTTTGATAAACTACTTGCTTATAAAGTGGGTTTTTGTTCTGTCGATAGGCTTCGCTATATAATGAAATAAGCTGCGCATTATCATACAACATTTTTTCGAAGTGAGGAATTTTCCATTGCTCATCGGTGCTGTAACGCGCAAAGCCGCCGCCCAGTTGGTCGTAAAGACCGCCATGCGCCATTTTTTGTAAGGTAAAATGCACGTGGTTTAATATAGCTTCGTTATTTGTAAGATGCGCATAACGCAACAAAAACAAATAATTATTTGGCATCATAAATTTAGGTGCGCCAATGCTGCCTCCGTTTTTGGTATCAAATCGTTTTTGAAAAGCTAAAGCTGCTTTTTCTATAACATCTTTACTAATTGTGCTCAACTCATTTGCCGAAGCAGAAAAAAGTTCGTCGCTTCTTTTTATACCATCAGTAAGCTGGTTGGCATAATCTTCTACTTTTTGCTTATCGGTTTGGTGCAGGTTTGCTAAGTTTTGCAGCAACTGCATCCATTGCTCTTTAGGGAAATAAGTGCCGCCATATATAGGTCTGCCATCGGGTAACACAAAACAATTAAGCGGCCAGCCACCATGCTGTGTCATAAGTTGCACGGCAGTCATATATACATGGTCAACATCGGGGCGTTCTTCCCTATCAACTTTTATGTTAACGAAATATTTATTCATTAACGCTGCCACCTGCTCATCTTCGAAACATTGATGTTCCATTACATGACACCAATGGCAGGCCGAATAACCTACGCTAATTAAAACTAGTTTATTTTCTTTTTTTGCTTTTTCAAAAGCGGCATCGCCCCAGGCAAACCAATTTACCGGGTTATGGGCATGTTGCAATAAATAAGGGCTCTTTTCAGAAATTAAGTGATTGGTATATTTATTTTCTGATTTCATTGAAGGATTTATTTCTCCAATGATTTACTGTGTCTGAAATATAAAACAAGAAATAATAAATCTATAGCTGCCATTATAATACTACCCCCCGCAATGTTTGAAACTAAAAAACAGGTGTTAGCAATCGCATACATAATAAAGCCTTTGTACTTATTGTTCCACATTTGCAATGCGCCAAAAAATGATAAACCAACTATAAGCAATAAAATGCCGCAAGCAATAATAAACGGATTGCTTCCTTTAGTCATAAAGGTTTTAATTTGCTCTAATTGTTGCTCTGATATTTGTGTATTAGATTCAAGCGTTGAAAAATTTTCGTTTAGCCAAACAAACATTGGTTTAGCAAACAACATACAAAGCAAAGTACCAAAACCTACTATACCACTATAAATAAACGTAAGTGTGCATAAAATTTTTAAGCCTTGCGGTTTTGTTTCTTGTTCAAACGTGGTAGGTTCTTCCATTATTTATAGGTAATATAATCTTTAAGTTCTTGCAAGTTTTGGTTAAACTGAGAAATATTTTTGTTGTAAAAATCAACCATAATTAACTCCTCTAAGGTGTAGCGTTTACCATCAACAAAACCTACTATCCAAGCATCTTTTTGGCCTTTATTAATTGCTTTTTGGCGTTGTGCTTCGGCATCTTTTATTCCGTTAAATTGCCCTTGTGTAAAACGTGTTATTCCATCCGGATAATCAATTTTTTCAGGGGTTCCAAACTCTTGTAATTTTTCGTATTTATAATTTTCGGGGTGGCGATACGCTCCTATTTGTACTTTAAAAATCATTTTATCGGCGCAAATTTTTTCGCCAATAGCTAATAGTTTTTTGTACACATTTATATCGTTTAAGCTTTTGCCTTTAAGTGCCGTAAAATCAAGCGTTTTAAAATCATCTCAAGGTTGTTTAGCTACGGCAGGCTGAGTTGTTGCAGGTGTTAAAGAACTAGAGTCGGTTACTATTGTTTTTGGTATAACCGCTAAAGCCATAGCTAATTTAACAGAATCGGGGGCACTAGTAATTGTATCTAAACCGGCTAATATTTCGTTTAACGCTTTTACTACGTGTGGGTCTTGGTAACCATCTTTAACTAAGTGAAAATCTTTACGTAATTCTACAAACCTAGTTAGTTTATTTATATCTAAATCTTCGGTTACATCGGGATAATCTTTTGCACGAATATGAAACGTATAATTCTCTCCCGGGCTAAGTGCTACTAAATATTTACCTGTTTTTACATTTGATGCAAATGGTCCTATTTTTTCGCCATTACTCTTTTTAGTAATTTCTATTTGCGCATCAATTGGTTTATCGTTGCCATATACATAACCTAAAATCATAGCTAGTACAGGTTTTTCGCCAATGATGCCGGGTGTTACCGTAAAAATATCGGAGCTTCCGTTACCACCATTGCTAACACGGTTAGATGAAAAATAACCTCTTTGTCCGCTGGCATTCATTACATAAAAACGATCATCATCGGTAGTGTTTAATGGGTAGCCCATGTTTAAAGGCTCAATCCAATTATTTTCTTTTTTAATGGAGTAAAAAATATCATAATCTCCTATACTGCTATGTCCTTTAGAACTAAAGAAAAGCGTTAACCCATCGGGGTGAATAAAAGGAGAGTCTTCATCATCGCGGGTGTTAATTTTATCTCCCAAGTTTTGTACATTTCTCCAAGTACCATCTTCAGCTTTTTCAGCCATGTATAAATCTCTTCCACCTAAACCACCTTTACGTTCGCTAGAAAAATAAAGATACTTGCCATCGGCAGTAACCGAGCAACTGCCTTCCCAATAATTTGTATTTACATCTCCTTTAATTTTTTCGGGAGTAGTCCATTGGTCACCTACATAGTGGCTTTCATATATATCACCACTATCTTGCTCTGTACTTCTATAGGTATAAAGTGTTTGTCCATCGGGAGATAAAGCTAACGAGCTTTCGAATTGATTGGTGTTAATAGTAGGAATGCCAACCGGTTCGCTCCAAACAGAATCTTTATCTTTTCTCGACATAAAAACGTCTTCATAATACGTACCGTGTTTAGCATCTGGTCTAAATTTCCCATCCATTAAACCACCTGTACTTTTTGGACCACGATACGTAAAAATAATTACCGACTCATCTGCCGAAATTACGGGCGAATATTCTTGAGCCATTGTGTTTACAGGTGGGCCTATGTTTCTAATATCGGCTTGTAACATTTCTTGTGTTACGTTTTTTCCGTACTCTGAGTTTTTAATTAGTTTTTCAGCTTCTGCTTTTTCTGCATCTTTTGGGTTAGTTGCTAAAAATTCGTTAAACGTTTTTATGGCATCATCAAAACGATAATTTATATGGTAAGCTTTTCCTAGGTTAAGTAAAATAGAAGGCTCATTAGGCTCCATTTTATGTACGGCTTCAAATAATGTTACGGTTTCTTGTTTTCTATCAGGTAAGTGAAAAGCACACAAACCTTTTTGATATTTATAGTAAGGGTTTGATGGATCGCGTTTATCAAGTTTATCGTACGTATCGTAAGCGCCTTGATAATCCTGTACTTCAGGAGACATGTAGAACTCAGCGGCTTCATTTAAAGCGTCGATGCTTTCCTTTTTTTCCTGTGCCTTTAAACCTGTTGATAGCAGGGCAAAAAGCATACATAATCCAAGTATTTTTTTCATGTGCGGTTATTTTATTTCCTATTTTGATACGCATACACTTATCAAAATAAAAATTTAACTCTCCTAAATTGCGACAAAATAGAGCCGACATTTACCGACACAAAACAGAGTTATTTACATGCAAGTGTTAATTGCCGTTTTATTTTAGAAATAAATTAGATGGAGAAAGCGTTTGCGCTAATTTTTTGGAAGCGAAAAAACAAAGGTTGTGCCTTGATTTTCGGTGCTGCTAACACTAATGGTTTGACCATGTGCTTCTATAATATGCTTTACGATAGATAGGCCAAGTCCTGTGCCGCCTTGCTCGCGGCTACGCCCTTTATCAACCCTATAAAAACGCTCAAATACACGAGGCAAATGTCTTTCTTCGATGCCAATGCCATTATCGGCAATGGTGATGTTTACTTTTTCTTTATCAGGATATAGGGTAATGGTTGTTTCGCCATTTTCTTTACCATACTTAATGGAGTTTGATAGTAGGTTAGAAAAAACCTGACGTACGCGAAACCTATCAGCAAAAACTTTTGCATTTTCTTTTGGAGTAATTACTTTTAGTGTGATGTTTTTTTTCTGTGCCTGAATTTCAATTTGCTTACAAATATCATTAACCATCTCTACAATGTTAAATTTCTCTAAGTCTAATGATAGTGTACCGGTTTCTAATTGCGAGATGGTTTCTAAATCATCAATAATGTTTATCATCCTATCTACACTTTTATCAGCACGCTTTAAATATTCTATATTTATTTTATCATCATAAATGCCGCCATCAATTAAGGTGGCTACGTAACCCTGTATATTAAAAATGGGCGTTTTTAATTCGTGCGAAACATTGCCAAGAAACTCCTTGCGGTAGTTTTCTAGTTTTTGAAGATGCTCTAACTCTTTTTGTCTATCATTTGATAGTTGAATAATTTCTGCATTAAAGCGCTCGATGGGGTCAGAAATATCGTCGGTAAATTTGCTTACATCAATTTCGGTAATGATGTTTAGTTTACGAAGTTTAGCTAAGGTGGTTTCTATTCGACCAAAAATAATTTTTTGATAAAAGAAATTGAAAAATAAAAAAGACAGCGCAAAGCAAATAAAGAAGACTACTAATAAAGCCGATGCCGGAAAATAAAATTTAAAAAAGATTGATAAAACCCAAACAGAAACACTCAGCAAAAAAGAAAATAGCGCACAAAAAATAAGGAATAACGAAGTGTTTTGTCTGTTCATTTAACTCAGTAATTTCTATTGTGGTAATTTAGGAACCATGCCACGCACGCCCATATCAACAACAGTATCGCCGTTTAACGGATAGATGTAGCCATCATTTGGGTTACCTGATTTTTGCTTCCATTCGAAACTTTTATTAGTTGACATAGAAACTGTGATAACAATATCGTTTGTTTCGTGCCCGGTAATAACAAGTGGAGTTGCTGCACTACCTGATGCATTTACAAACTGACCTGTTACTAAGCAAGACCCCGGTGGTATAGCTGTTGTAGCAAATGCAGATGGGCTAACAACTGTTGTTGCACCTTGTGGTGCCTGACCTTTACTATATGGAACTGTAGTTGTTGATGTTCCTATAACATAGGGTGCCGATTCAAAAGTCCAGTAGCCCTGTTGTTTTGCTCCATTAACAACATCGGTTTGTGTTTTAATTTTGTATGAGCTTATTAGTGTGTTGTACCCAATAAAAGAGGCAATAGTACCTGTACTATAATAAGTAGAACCAGGCGGTGTAGTATAGGTAGAAGAAATTGGTGTGTTAGGAAGAATAGCATATTTAATGTCGTAATTTTGATAAGCAACCGAAATACGTACATAAGGATAAGTGCCCGGAGTTATTTGTGATAATGGTTTAGAAAAAAATTGCTGCCCATCTCCCACAACTGTTTCTTGGTCAAAATTAATCGCATCCGAATACACTTGCGAGTTAGTGTGGCTGCTATTCCAAACTGTAATTGCAGGTGATATAGTTGTAGTTGGTGTAGTATATAAAATAGCACCAGCACCTATTGCTGTCATATTATTTTGTGTCATTTCGATATAGTGCGCCGACATCCCATTAAAATGTGGTGATTGTCCACCATGGTTTAAAGGAAGTGTACTTGGATTGCCAAAGCCATCTAAACGAACCTGTGTGCTATCAAACTTAAAAACAAACCTAAGTTGCGGTGCTGTAGTAGTAGCAGGTGGTGTGGTTGTAGTGTTTTTTGTATCTTTTTTGCAAGATGCAAAAGCTACAAGTACAAGCAGAGATAGAATGGTTATTTTTTTCATGGTTTATTTTATTTGATATTTGGTTTGATACGTTTTATAAAGTTGTTGTTGCATATTAGTTAAGGCTAATTTTTTTCCGTTTATAAAAGCCATAACTACATTGTTTGTTTTCATATCTAAGGCATCGCCGGTGCTAATAAAAAAGGATGCATCTTTGCCTTCTTCAATAGTGCCCATTTGTTTATCGGTGCCTACAATTTTTGCTACGTTGTAACTTACGGCTGCAACTGCCTGTTCGTTTGTTAAACCATAAGCACGAGCTGTACCTGCTAAAAATGGAATGTTACGTGCATTCATGCCTTCCATGTCGCCTTCGTTTTGCAAGCAGAATAAAATGCTGTCTTTTTGTAATAAGTAAGGTAATTTATAAGGCAAGTCTATATCGTCTTGCTGACGCTCGGGTAAACTATGTACACGATTTACCATTACGGCTACGTTGTTTTGTTTAAGTAATTTGGTTACACGCCAGCTTTGTGCAGCACCAACAAGTACCATTTTTTTAACTTGAAACTGATTAGCAAAGTTTACCGCAGCAATAATGTCTTTTTCATCATCGGCGTGGATGTACAAATTTTTAGTGCCATCAAAAATGCCTCGCATGGCTTCAAAGCGAAGGTTTTTTTCTTCTTGTCCTTGTTCGCCTGCATAGGCTTTAGCATCGGCAAAAAACTTTTTTAGTTCGTTTAACTGCTCATCGTATTTTTTATTTTGAGTAGCAGGTTGTGGCTCGGCCCACCAGCCATTTGCTTGAATGGTTGTTGGGAAATTTACATGCACACCTTCGTCTTTTTTAACGGCTGCATCTTCCCAGTTCCAACCATCTAAAGCCATAATGCTTGATGTACCACTTATAACACCGCCACGCGGGGTAGCCTGAGAAAACAAAATTCCGTTTGTGCGCACCGTAGGAATTATTTTGCTATCGCTATTAAAAGCAATTAAGGCACGTATATGTGGGTTGTAACCCGGCACATCTCTAAAATCGTTAGTTGCACGTACCGACTCTACTTCGTTTAAACCTAAAGTTGAGTTAGGTGCAAAAAAGCCCGGATAGGCATGTGCACCATTCATATTAATAGTAGTATCGTATTTAAGTGCTCCTTCTTTAAACCTTACAACGCTTGCATCAAGAGCCATATCAATTTTACCATCTTTAAAGCCCAGCATGCCGTGTTCAATAACCTTACCATTACCTACATGTATGGTTAAACCTGTTAGCAGTATAGATTTTGTTTGTTTTGGTGCAGGCGTTGGATTTTGAGCCAATAAAGCCGTGCTTAAAAACAAAGCAGCCAATGCTATTTTAGGGTTTTGTGCTGTAAACTTCATAGAGTCAAATATAGAAAATAATAGTTAGCCCTGTTTATTAAGAAAGGGAATTTTTTGCTGCTAATCTTTCCGTAATTTTGCCCCACCTATGGCTAAAAATAAAATTTACTTGCTTTTACTTTTGTTGGTTGGCGGCTTTGCAGGTGCTTATTTTTTAAGCAAGCAACAAAACAAACCTATTAGAACCCTACCCTATTTTGAGCCTAAAAACCTTACGAGAACAAAA
>DATHOW010000126.1:0-10766 GCA_035484495.1 Bacteroidia bacterium
TTCCAGTTTCTCGGTTTTATCACTCGCTTTATTATACCAGGCATTAAACAACTGAATAAAAATCCACTGCGTCCATTTATAATAATCAGGATTTGAGGTGCGCACCTCCCTATCCCAATCAAAAGAAAAACCAATTTTATCCAGCTGTTCGCGGTAACGTGCAATATTTTGTTCGGTAGTAATTTTTGGGTGTTGCCCTGTTTGTATGGCATACTGTTCGGCCGGCAATCCAAAAGAATCGTAACCCATTGGGTGTAACACATTAAAACCTTTGTGGCGTTTGTAACGCGCATAAATATCAGAAGCTATATACCCCAATGGATGCCCCACGTGCAAACCCGCACCCGATGGATAGGGGAACATATCTAATACATAATATTTTGGTTTGGTAGAATTGTTATCGGCTGCAAAAGTTGAGTTGTCTTTCCAGTATTTTTGCCAGTCTCCTTCTATCTTCTTAAAATTGTATTCCATAATTGAAAAATAAGTCGCTAATTTACAAAATAGAACGGAGTGCATGGAGCAATTTAGTGACGAATATTTTATGAATGAGGCCCTGAAAGAGGCTCAAAAAGCATACGAGGCTGATGAAGTGCCTGTTGGGGCGGTAATTGTTTACGACAATAAAATTATTGCCCGTGCCCACAATTTAACCGAACGATTAAATGATGTTACAGCCCATGCCGAAATGCAGGCTATTACATCGGCAGCCAATTATATTGGAGGAAAATATTTAAACGAATGTGTTTTGTATGTAACCCTTGAGCCCTGCCCTATGTGTGCCGGAGCTTTGGGCTGGAGCCAAATAAGCAAAGTGGTGTATGGGGCGACCGATGATAAAAAAGGTTTCTCGAAAATTGACCACCAGTTATTACACCCTAAAACACGTTTGTTTAATGGAGTTTTGCAAGAGCCCTGCTCGGATTTACTAAAGAAGTTTTTTAAAGAAAAAAGAAAATAAGTATTTTATGGATAAAGAATACGAAGAAAAATATCATCAGATAGAAGAATGGAATTGGTGGTTTATTGCCCGCCGCAAAAGCATATTAAGTCTTTTAAAAAACGCTAATAAAAAAGAAAAAATACTGGATATAGGTTGCGCCGGCGGACCCTTATTAAACGAATTAAAAAACCAGGGTTTTGAAAATGCCAGCGGTGCCGATTTTAGTGCAGAGGCTGTTGCCAAGTGCAAACAACGTGGCTTGCAAGCCTACCAAATGGATGCGCATAATTTGGAGTTTGAACCCAATAGTTTTAATTTGCTGATTGCATCAGACTCGCTAGAGCATTTAGAGTTTGACGAAAAAGCCCTGAAAAACTGGTACAACATTTTAAAACCCGGCGGCAAAATTTTAGTGTTTGTGCCAGCGTATATGTTTTTATGGAGTGAGCACGATACCGTTAACCACCATTTTAGAAGATATACCAAAACAGAACTCACACATAAATTGCAACAAGCAGGGTTTAAAGTTGAGCGCAGCGGTTATTGGAATTTTATGATGTTTTTCCCTACTTCTGTTTTCAGAATTTTGCAGCAAATAAAAAATAAAATTTCGCCAAGCAAAAAACCTAAAGACCAACTGGAAAGTTTTAATCCTTTAATTAATAAAGTGCTGATTAACTGGCTTAATATTGAAAACGGCATTTTTAAAACTATGCCTTTCCCCTGCGGAGTAAGCGTGTTTGTTGAGGCAACAAAAAATTAGCGAATAATTACTTCGGTAGCACCAAAGCCGTACTTTTTATAATCGCCATCGCGATAGGTTAGTTCGCTATGATAGCCTTTTAGTATGGCAACCAACTCTTGTTTTAACCTGCCATTGCCAACCCCATGTATAAAAACAATTTTGTAATAGCGGTTGCTTATAGCCTCGTCTAAATTTTTTTGAAAGTGTTTTAATTGTACCTGCAAAATTTCGTGGTTACTCATTCCTTTAAAAGAATCCATCAAATGCTGAGCGTGCAGGTCAACTTCCTTTTCTACAAAAAATGCAGGGTTATTATGTGGCACCGATTTTTTTCCGGGAGATTTATATTCTTTAATATTTTTCAGTTTCTCAACATCATAATCGGTAAGCTGTTGTGCAATTTTTTTGCCCTCGGTAAAATCATCTTTTAAAATAGTTGCCCACACAGGGAATTTAAAATCATGATTAGGTACAAAGCCCTGATATTTTAAAATGTTTTCGTTTACATGAATGACTTGTGCGCATGGCAGTTGAGACGTATGGTGGTGTTTTTTAAAGAAGAGTATTTCAATTTTATGATATGCCAATTCGTCTAAAAATTGTTTATGCGTTTGCTTTAATAACAGCTTTTGAAACGCTCCCAATTCGCCATGCTTAATGGTTTGGTAATTGTTGCCATCTTTTACTGAATAAGTAAACAGTAAATTATACGATGATGAATTGAATAAATAAAAACTGTATTGTGCATGCAGCAAAGGCATTTCGTGGTCGGGTTCAATCACAAAAAAAACACCTTCGTTTTTTGTTTCTTCGGTAGAGCTTTCTTCTTTGTTAAAAACAATTTCGGTATCAATCAGCACTAAATCACCAACATTGTAAGGAATTTCAAAACCATCTACCTCAACAAAAGCAGTTTTTTTGTCTTTAAAACGGGTGACAATTCCCTCGCCTTTTTCGTTTAAAAAACGCACTTTATGTCCAATTCTGATAGCCATTACCGCAAAGATAGTATGAAAGCGCCTTGTTTAGCTGTGAAGTACGAATTAGTTATACATGCTGTATTTTTCTTGCTTCTAACCTTACCCGAAACAACAATATTTTTTTGTCCACAAATAAATTTAGGGATTTTAGTTCCTTTGAGTGAGTTACCTGCTATCCAAACATCATCGGGCTTTACAGCATTTACAAAAACATCGCTTAACAGGTTTACATCTTTTGTGAAGAGAATTTTTTTGTGATTTACTAAAATTAAAGAAGTGGCGGTCAGTTGCTTCTCATCTTTAAAAACAACATCGTGATAGATTCTGTTTTCTCGTAAAGTGCTTTGTAATCTATCATCCGGAATGGTGTCAGAAAATTGCACGTATCTGCTTCCCGAAAAAACAGCCAGTACATTTGTTTTATCGCTTTGGTAAACTACAAGCTCGTTATTCTTTTTAGCTTGTAAATCAAATACGATGGAGATTAAAACTATCAGCGTTGCCACAGCAAAAGAACTCATTAGTATTTTGTACGATTTATGCTCGATGCTTATAAAAACCAGAAATATCAGCACATACAACAGTACTAGGTTTATGATAGAAAGATGAATGTTATCTATTACGCAAAAAGGAACGCCATCAAAAAACAAGGCAGATGCATTCATTATTTTAATTAGAAATGCAGTAAGCCAAACCAACACATTTGCAACAACGGTAATTTTTGAAAGTACTAAAATTAAAATGCCGCCATACATTACAAGCGTTGAAATTGGAATGAGAATTAAATTGGTAATTAAAAACAGCGTAGGAAATTGATGAAAATAATAAAGTGTAATAGGCAGTGTGGCTAATTGTGCCGCTATACTTACAGCACATAAAGCCCACACTTTATCGGCAAAGCCCCAGGAGAACGTAAACAAATTATAAAAATACGGATACAAATAAATAATGCCCAACACGGCAATGTACGATAACTGAAAGCCAACATCGGCCAGCCAAAAAGGGTTAATGCACAAACTTAAAAAAGCAGATACCAAAACAATGTTAGCTGTTTCAACCTGCTCAAAAAGTGTTTTACCTAATAAGATTAAACTAAACATAAAAGCAGCCCGCACCGCAGGTGCCGAAAAACCCGATAGCAAAACAAAAAACCATAACACAAGAATGATTAAGCCAACCTTTATCCAGGTTGTTTTTTTGTTTTTATCTAAAAAAGCAAGTATATAACCCAATAGTAAATAAATAACACCCACGTGCAAACCTGATACTGATAAAACATGCAAAGTGCCTGTGTGCGAGTAAGCGTTTAGTAATGGTCTGTCAATTTCATCGTCATAACCAAGTACTAAGGCAGAAACCATGGCAAACTCGGTATTTTCTAATCCGCTTGCTCTATAGGTGTCTAATAAATGCCTGCGTATTTTTTGTGAGAGGTTAAAGAGAGAAAATTTTTCTTCGCTATCATAAACAACCCAATTCTCTTCTCGTAAATAAACCGAATGAAAAATATTTCTAAGGTTTAAATAGGCTTTATAATCAAACTCATGCGGATTTAGCGGGGCTTGCATCTCTTGCAACTTGCCCGTAAAAACAATATTATTGCCTGTTTCAAGGTTTTTGGCTTTGTCAATTTTTTCAAAGTACACTATTATTTTGCCACAAGCATTTTGCCAAACACCTTTACTTTTTATTTGCTGCAACGTAATTTCTGCCTTTATGCTTTTGGTCTTCTCAACGGGGATTTCACTCACATAACCCATGTAAGATGTTGTACTATCGGTTAAAAAATGGCTGTAATTAATGGGGTTCTGTTTTTCGTTATTGTAATTACATAACAACCATCCACTAAAAAATAAAAATACTTGAATGGTTAATCCAAACAAAAATTTAGGGATTGTTTGGGTGCTTTTTATCAGTAAAAAATAAAGCAGGGTACATATTAAGAAAATGCCGGACACATAAATTAACGACGGTGAATCTTGCCTGCCAACAAGCCAAAACCCAATGCCAACAATGAACGGGAGCAGTATACGTAAAAAGGGGATTTGACTAAGAAAAATCATCTCTTGTAAAGTTATTTATTTTTCAAAAGGTTGTACCTTTGCAGTCTAATTTTTAAAGATGATTTCTACTGATATTGCTATTATAGGTGCTGGTCCGGTTGGTTTGTTTGCCATTTTTGAATGTGGTTTACTTAAAATGCGTTGCCATTTAATTGATTATTTACCTCAAGCTGGCGGACAACTTTCGGAGATTTACCCTAAAAAACCCATTTACGATATACCGGGCTACCCTACTGTTTTAGCGCAAGAACTGGTTGACCATTTAATGAAACAAGCCGAACCTTTTAAACCCGGTTTTACTTTGGGCGAGCGCATTGAAAGTTTAGATAAATTGGGCGAAGGAGATTTTGTACTTACAACCAATATGGGTACAAAAATACATAGCAAAGTTGTTGTAATTGCAGGTGGTTTAGGTTGTTTTGAGCCACGCAAGCCTGAAACAGAAGGTTTAGAACAATTTGAAAACGGAAAAGGTGTTGCCTACATGGTGCTTGACCCTGAAAAATTCAGAAATAAAAAAGTGGTGCTGGCAGGTGGTGGAGATAGTGCTTTAGATTGGGCTATACATTTACAACCCATTGCAAAAGAACTTACACTAATTCATCGTAGTGAGTCTTTCCGTGGTGCGCCTGATTCAGTTGGTAAAGTAATGCAGTTGGCAGCTGATAAAAAAATTAACCTATTGCTAAACAGCAATCTTACAAAGGTTAATGGTAACGGACATTTACAAAATGTTGAAGTACAAAATAAAGCAGGTGAGTTAAGTGTTATTGAAACCGATAATTTAATTCCGCTATTTGGGTTAAGTCCTAAATTAGGGCCTATTGAGGGTTGGAACCTGCAAATAGATAAAAACGCCATAGAAGTAAATACAGAAGATTACAGCACCAACGTACCCGGCATTTATGCCATTGGCGATATAAACACATACAAAAACAAACTAAAACTTATTTTGTGTGGTTTTCACGAAGCGGCTTTAATGAGCCACAGTGCTTACAAATACATGAACCCGGGCGTTAAGTATACTATGAAATATACTACCGTTAACGGAGTGCACACTTTTTAATTAGATGCAAAAAATTTTATTTGTGTGTTTGGGTAACATTTGTCGTTCGCCTTTAGGCGAGGGCATTATGTTGCATTTTATTGAAGAACAAAATTTAGAAAATCGTTTTCAAGTTGATTCTGCAGGCACAGCAGGCTATCATATAAACGAGGCTCCCGACCATAGAACGATTGCCAACGCTAAAAAAAACGGAGTAGATATTAGCAAATTACGTGCACGTAAATTTATTGCTGAAGATTTTGATGCCTTTGATAAAATTTATGTGATGGACGAAAGCAACTACAGTAATGTAATTGCTATGGCAAAAAATACTTCACAAAAAAACAAAGTAGATTATTTATTAAACGTGTTGTATCCTCAACAAAACAAGCACGTACCCGACCCCTATTACGGGACCGAGAAAGATTTTGAGGCTGTTTTTCAATTGGTGTATAAAGCCTGCCAAAAAATTATAGAAACTGTATAGTTTTTTATCTAAAGATTGCGGCATTACGTCTACAAGCTTTGATTTTACTGCATTTTTGATGTTTTTTAACATAAACGCCTTGATAAGTGTGCGTTAAAAAGGAGGATATATAGATTTATATTTATATTATTGTAAAAGCAACATTTCTGTGAAATGTGCGTTACTTATATACTAGATGAAGAATTGCCTTTTATCCATATTGATTTTTTTAACCATGCTTTCGGGCAGTATGGCGCAGCAATTTGTTGCTCAGGATGACCCTATTGCAGCCGCGCTTGATAGTTTGGCTACCAAAAAAGTACTCGATAAATTATATGCTAAGCCGGTTTCTTTAAAAAACAAATTCGGCTACGCCCCCGATTCTATACCGCATTTCGATGATTTTGTATACGAAAATCGTTTAGCCAAGCTAGATGCAGCTTCTCCGTTCGATTTACAGTTTAATGCTACTGTAAAACCCTATATAGAAATGTATATAAAAAGGAGAGTCTTAATGTCTAGAATATTAGGATTATCTCAGTTATACTATCCAATGTTTGAAGAGATTTTTGATAAGTATAATATTCCTTTAGAATTAAAAAACCTAGCTGTAATCGAGTCTGCATTAAATCCTGTAGCACGCTCTAGGGCAGGAGCTGCTGGTCTATGGCAGTTTATGTACCCAACCGGTAAATTGTATGGTTTAAATGTTACTTCATATATTGATGACCGTGCCGACCCCTATAAAGCAACCATTGCAGCAGCAGAGTACTTGCAGTTTTTATACAAAATGTTTAACGACTGGCAAATGGTTTTAGCGGCCTATAATGCAGGTCCGGGTACCATTAATCGTGCCATCAGGCGTAGCGGAGGCAAAAAAACTTATTGGGAAATAAGACCTTATCTTCCTATTGAAACTCAAGCTTATGTACCAGCCTTTATTGCAGCCAATTATGTAATGAATTATTATCCGGAGCACAACATTTACCCTGATGTGCCTCGCAAAACTTATTTTGAATTAGATACTGTTATCATTAAAGAACCGCTTTCTTTTCAGCAATTGGCGGGGGTTTTAGATGTTGCTACTGAGGAAATACAATATTTTAATCCTATTTATAAAAAACAAATTATACCTGCGGGTGGCAATGTACTTACTATGCCCAAAAGTATAATTGGGAAATTTGTAACCAACGAAGAAGAAATTTATGCCATGCTTCGTAAACAAAGCGAAGAACAAAAAATGTTGGTGCAAACACAGGTTAAAGAAATTCAAATATCACACACCGTAAAGGCCGGTGAGCGACTTAGCACCATTGCACGCAAGTATGGCGTTAGCGTAAGTGATATAACTACATGGAACTTAGTGGGTAAAAAAGGGCTGCGACCAGGTAGAAGATTAGTTATTTACAAAGCCGAAAAACCAATAGCGCCTAAGGATACAACAAAAAAAGCTGAGCCTAATTTGGTAGACAGAAATGTACAAGGAGATAAAAAACTAGTTGCCGAAACAACTGCTACAAACACCGGAACAACAGCTGTTAAGGAAGACATTTATACTGTAAAACAGGGCGATTATTTTTACAAAATAGCGCGCGAGCATAATATTTCGGTTGATGAGCTGCTTCAAATAAACGGCCTAACCCGAAATTCTACCCTATCTGCGGGGCAAAAATTAAAGCTTATTAAATAAGTTTTTACCAAAAATCACTTTTCTTACTATTCCATTAAAAATTAATCTAATTGATTATCAATAACATATAACTTATTTTAGTATTATGTTTTACATAGTAGTAAATAAAACACTTATCTTTGCATAACAATTAACCAAAGAAACTTTAAACAGAATTAAAATATAAAAATGAAACAAACTATCAATACAGAAAACACACAATCGCAAATGCGCAAAGGCGTGTTAGAGTTGTGTACTTTATCGGTGTTGGCTATTGGAGAAGCTTATCCAACTGAAATTATAGAACAGCTTAAAAGTTCTAAAATGATGATTGTGGAAGGTACCCTTTATCCATTACTAACCCGTTTAAAAAACGCCAACTACCTAACCTACCGTTGGGAAGAATCAACCTCGGGGCCGCCTCGTAAATATTATAAGCTAACTGAAGAGGGTGAAACTCTTTTAAGTGAACTTGAAAACACCTGGGATGAAATGGCTCACGCCGTAAACAAACTATTAAAAGAAAATAAAACTAAATAAAATATTAAAAACACAATCATGAACAAAACACTCACCATAAATCTTGCAGGCTTAGTCTTTAATATTGAAGAAAACGCCTACCAGTTACTAAAAGATTATTTAGCTGCCATAAAAAATCAGTTTAAAAACGAAGAAGGTTGCGATGAAATTGTAGCTGATATTGAGGCGCGTTTAGCTGAATTATTAAAAGCTAAAACCCACGCAGCTAAACAAGTGTTGGTAGATGCAGACATACATGATGCCATTAATGTAATGGGTAAGCCAAGCGATTTTGAAGAAAATACTTCAGAAGAAAAACAAAGTGGTTCTACATCACAAAACCAAAAAACATATTATACAAATAAAACACGTCGTGTTTTTAGAGATGGAGATAATAAAGTGTTAGGCGGAGTTTGCTCTGGTATAGCATCTTATTTTGATACCGACCCTTTATGGATTCGTTTAGCATTAGTAGTTCTGTTTTTTGGATTCGGCTCCGGGCTTTTACTATACATTATTCTTTGGATAATAATTCCAGAGGCTAAAACTACGGCCGAAAAACTTGAAATGCGTGGCGACCCGATTGACATTAACACCATAAGTCAAACGATAAAAGAGGAGGCCGAGCAATTAAAAAACCGTGTGCAAGATTTTGGTAATGGGGTAAAAAACGAATTTACTTCTCAACGCAGTCAAAGTGTAGGAAATAAAATAGGCAATCTTATTTACACTATTTTTCACGGTATCTTTAAAGTTATTTCAAAGATTTTTGGTGTATTATTTGTATTGTTTGGTACACTATTTTTTGTCGCTCTTTTGCTTGTTTTATTTAATGTTGGTAAAGTTGATGGCCTTAGTGTAAACGAATTTTCACATGCGTTTACAGGCTCAGATTTTCCGATGTTTTGGTTTAAAACAGGTTTAGCTATGTGTGTTGGCATTCCGCTTTGCATGATTGTTTATAAGGGACTTAAACTTGTTTTAGGCATAAAAACTTCGTACCGTTGGTTAAACCTATCTACCGGTGTGTTATGGCTTGTTGGTTTAGTATTATGCCTGTATTTATCAATGACTTTACTTAGCGATTTTTCGGAAGAAGCACCTTTAAAAACACAGATTGACACACACTTTACGAATACAGATACTTTATTTGTTAAAGGAAATAACAACTATCAAAAAAATTCAACCGATTTAGATTTTTATTTTAATGCCGACCGTTGGTTAATTAATAATACGGTAGAGCCATCTGTTTGGTGGAGTAAATCACGAATAAAAATCATTACTTCGGAAAATGATAGTGTCTCTGTGTTCATGATAAAAACAGCTGCAGGAAAGCAAAAAACCGAAGCCTCGTTGCGCGCAAAAAACATTAACTATGCCGCTGCGCAGCAAGGTTCGGTTTTGTTGCTCGATAATTATTTTTCGTTTACAAATACCGATAAATTTAGACACCAAAATGTAGATGTGCTTATTAAGCTTCCAAAAAATAAAATCATTTATTTAGATAATAGTTTGAAGCATCAATGGTACGATGTTGAAAATATTAATGGCATTGGAGATGCCGAAATGAGTGGCAAGTATTGGAAAATGACTGAAAACGGGCTAACTTGTTTAAGCTGTACAAAAGAAGAGCTAATGAATAATAAAGACTCTGTAGATGATGATGACGAGCATGTAATAAACATACACGATAGCGATGCACAAGTGCATATTAATAAAAACGGCATAGAAGTAAATGCTAAAGATGCGCATATAAAAATATCGTCGGACGGAATTAAAGTAGAAGAGAAGAAGAAATAATAAATGGATTTAATTTATATTTGCTATTCAACACACGTAACATGAGCGCAGAAAACAAAAGCATCGATTCATCTAAAGCACCTGAGCCTGTTGGCTTATATCCACACGCAAAAAGAGTAGGTAATTTATTATTCTTAAGTGGGGTTGGTCCGCGCGAACGTGGTACAAAAAAAATACCTGGAGTTGAGTTAGATGAAAAAGGGGTTATAGTTTCCTACGACATTGAAGCGCAATGCCACAGCGTGTTTCGCAACATTAAATACATTTTAGAAGACTCAGGCAGCAGCTGGAATAAAATTGTAGATGTAACTGTTTTTCTTACCAATATGAAAGATGACTTTCCTAAATACAATAAACTATGGGCAGAATATTTTAAAGAAAACCCACCTTGCAGAACAACTATTGAAATTAATTGCCTGCCCACACCTATTGCTATTGAGTTAAAAGTTATTGCTACAATAGACTAAATTAGTCTGCCTGTAAAAATGCATAACGGTAATCAGTTGGAGTAACAAAAGTTTCTTTAATTGTACGAG
>DATHOW010000127.1:0-7922 GCA_035484495.1 Bacteroidia bacterium
CAGCGTTGCTCACTCCAAAAAACGGGCGGCCAATGCCATCAACACTAACTAAAATAGTGTTATCAGGCAATGTTTTATCTGAGTGCGAAGCTGGTGGATCTACCACCACAGGCTCTGCCATACGAAAAGAGGCTGTAAGCATAAAGAAAGTCACCAACAGAAACGCCAAATCTACCATGGGCGTCATGTCTAACGATGGTGCACCTCCTTTTGATACTTTAACTTTTGACATGCTTAATTTCTTTTAATTATGATGCACTAATTTCTTTAATTCCATAAAAACAGGAAATTATTTTCCTGAAGATTGGAACTCTTGGATGATAGAGAAACCTGCTTCGTCCATTGCATAAGTTAATTGATCTACACGGTTAGAGAACACGTTATAGAAAATAATAGCTAATGCCGAAGATAAAATCCCTACTAATGTATTTACAAGTGCTTCAGATATACCGGTTGATAATGCTGATGTATCAGGAGTACCAGCTGCTGCTAACGCACCAAACGCACGAATCATCCCTACAACCGTACCGATTAGACCGGTTAGTGTACCGATAGATGCACAAGTTGAAATAACCACCATGTTTTTAGAAAGCATTGGTAACTCTAACGAAGTAGCTTCTTCGATAGCTTTTTGGATAGCAGCAACTTTTGCTTCTTTATCCATGCCACTATCGTTTTGTACGAATTTATATTTTTCTAAGCCTTCGTGTACCACGTTAGCTAAAGAACCTTGTTGTTTGTTACACTCTGCAATAGCACCATCTAAATCATGAGCTGCAATTAGCGATTTAATTTTAGCTACAAATTTATCAGTAGCACCTTTACCACTTGCTTTTTGAATTGTAATGAAACGCTCAATTGCAAAAGTAAGTACTGTTAAAAACACACCTAATAATATAGGTACAATAAAACCACCTTTGTACATAATGCCTAAGAAATTACCTGGTTTTGGATGCCCTTCTGCGTCAAAGTTGTTTGCGTTACCAAGGATTGTCATGTAAATAAATGCCCCAATGCCCATACAAATAGCAATAGCTAGTGCTGAAACGATGAACGGAAAGCCGCCTGATGTTTTTTTGTTGCTCATATTATTTGATTTTTATTTGTTTTTACTTTTTATTTTGGTTGCCAAACTTACTAAAATACTTTTAATTTAAAAATACAGCGGCTTTGTTTAGGATTGTTTAACCTAATTTTTACCTACTTATTATTCACAATTAAAGATAATTAGTGGTTTTTTGTAAAGATAGCCTATAACAAAGCCCTTAGATAGCCAGTTTTTTAAACGGCTATGGTTTCTTTTTAAACGGTAGTGTTTTTTAAATAAACGGCAGGTTTTTACTTCTGCAAAGGAGTTAAATTAAAGGTTTTGGCCTGCTGCACCATATAATCAAAGGCTTCTTGATAATCGTTTTTTATGATGCCATCTAATATGGCTTCGCGGATAGCATTTTTAATGATGCCCACCTCGCGCCCTGCCGGAATGTTAAAGGTTTGCATAATAAGCTCACCCGTAATGGGTGGTTGCCAGTTGCGTATGCGGTCTTTTTCTTCAAGCTCTTTTAGCTTTGAACGAACCAGCTCAAAGTTTTGCAAATAGCGTTGTTTTTTTGCGAAACTTTTGGTGGTTATATCGGCATCGCAAAGCATCATTAAATCATCAATGTCATCACCTGCTTCAAACAATAATCGCCTGATGGCAGAATCTGTAATTTCTGATTTTGCCAATACAATTGGTCGCAGGTGCAATAAAACCAATTTCTGCACGTACTTCATTTTTTCGTTTAACGGCAGTTTTAAATCAGCAAAAATTTTAGGCACCATGCGTGCGCCTCTGTCTTCGTGCCCATGAAATGTCCAACCTTTTTTTTCTTCAAAACGTTTGGTGGCAGGTTTGGCAATATCGTGCAAAATGGCGCTCCACCTAAGCCACAGGTCATCTGTGTTTTTGCAAATATTATCTAAAACTTCAAGCGTATGGTAAAAATTATCCTTATGCGATTTGCCTTTTATGGTGTCAACACCGTACAGGTTAGCCATTAAAGGGAATATTAAATGCAGCAACTCGCTATCAAATAAAAGTTTAAAGCCAACCGATGGCACGGGCGATAGAATAATTTTATTCAGCTCATCTGTAATACGCTCTTTAGAAACAATTTTGATGCGCTCCTTATTTTTCTTAATCGCTGCAAACGATTTTTCTTCGATAACAAAGCCTAATTGCGATGCAAAACGAATGGCTCGCATCATGCGCAAGGGGTCGTCACTATAAGTAATATCAGGGTCTAAAGGTGTGCGAATTAATTTGTTTTCTAAATCTTTAACACCATCAAAGGGGTCTAACAACTGCCCAAAATTACTGGCATTTAAACCTATGGCAAGGGCGTTCATGGTAAAATCACGACGGTCTTGGTCATCTTTTAAACTACCGTCTTCTACAATAGGCTTGCGCGATTCTTTGCGATACGATTCTTTACGTGCGCCAACAAATTCTATCTCAATATCGTTGTATTTTATTTGTGCGGTACCAAAATTTTTAAAAACTGATAAGTGTGCTTCATCGCCCAGTTTGTTTTTTACCGCCGCCGCCAAATCAATGCCCTGGCCAATGGCAACCACATCAATGTCTTTATTGGTTCTGTTTAAAAAAATATCGCGTACAAACCCGCCAATTACATAGGCTTCTACACCCAAATCGTCGGCGCATTGGGCTATTAGCTTAAAAAGAGGTGTATCTACGTGTTTTTTAAACATCGTGCAAAGGTAAGTTTTAATAGATAATGGCACATAGTTATTAGAACAGTTTCGGTTTGAATGCTTAATTTTGAATTCTTAATTTACAAGTATGATATTAGGTGTTATTCCTGCACGATATGCTTCAAGTCGCTTTCCGGGCAAACCATTGGTAGATATATTGGGCAAAAGCATGATACAGCGTGTGTATGAGCAAGCAAAAAAATCGGGCAAACTAACCGATGTGGTGGTTGCTACCGATGATGAAAGAATTTCTATCCATGTAAAATCTTTTGGCGGACAAGTTGTAATGACTGAAGCCAACCACCCAAGCGGCACCGACCGTTGTTTTGAAGCACTAAAAAAATTGGGTAAAGATTATACTTACATTATAAATATTCAGGGCGATGAGCCTTTTATCGACCCATCACAAATTGATTTGTTGGCTGGTGTTTGCGATGGTAAAACCGAATTGGCTACTTTAATGATTCCAGTTGATTCGCACGAAGTGTTGTTTGACACGGGCGAAGTAAAAATTACCATGAACGATAAACATGAGGCTCTTTATTTTAGCCGCGAAGTTATACCACATATAAAAGGCGTTGATAAAAAAGAGTGGCACAAACATTTTCCTTATTATCGCCATGTGGGCATGTATGCCTATCGTGCTGATGTGTTGAAACAAATAACTACACTTGCCCCTTCATCTTTAGAAAAAGCAGAATCGTTAGAGCAATTACGCTGGCTTGAAAATGGATTTAAAATAAAACTAGCCATCACCGATTTTGATAGCCATTGTGTGGACACCCCAGAAGACATTGAAAAAGTTATTAGATTAATGAAGTTAGCGTAGCCAAATTATCTTTTCGTAAATTCGCATCATGTCAATTAAAGTAGAAAATATAACCAAGTTATACGGCGCACAAAAAGCCTTAGACGATGTTTCGTTTGAAATTAAAAGCGGAGAAATTGTCGGCTTCCTTGGCCCAAACGGTGCAGGTAAAAGTACGCTAATGAAAATTCTTACTTGCTACATTCCGCAAACATCGGGTAAGGCAGAGGTGTGTGGGTTTGATGTAAAAGAGCAATCTCTTGAAGTGCGTAAGCAAGTTGGTTATTTACCTGAGCATAACCCGCTTTACCTTGATATGTATGTAAAAGAGTATTTGGAGTTTATTGGTGGATTGCATCATATAGAAAACAAAGGCAAGCGTGTAAAAGAAATGGTGGAGATGGTTGGTTTGCAGGTTGAACAAAATAAAAAAATAGGCGCGTTATCTAAAGGTTATCGTCAGCGTGTTGGCTTAGCGCAAGCACTTATACATAACCCAAAGGTGTTGATTTTAGATGAGCCCACTTCGGGCTTAGACCCAAATCAATTAGAAGAAATCAGAAACCTAATTAAGCAAACCGGAAAAGAAAAAACTGTAATGCTTAGCACACATATTATGCAGGAGGTTGAAGCGATGTGTGATAGGATTATCATCATTAACAAAGGAAAAATTGTTGCTAATGACGATACACAACATTTACAAGAAAGCTCGCAACACAAATCAGTACTACGTGTTGAGTTTGATAAAGAGACTACCAAAAACTCTATTAAAAACATTGAAGGTGTTATTGAAGTAAAATTATTGGAAGGAAATATTTGGCTAATAATTACCGATGCCGATAAAGATATACGCAAAGCTATTTTCGATTACGCCGTGGCAAATAAACTAAGTGTACTTGCTATGCAAAAAGAGGAGCAAAAGTTAGAAGACATCTTTA
Source organism: Bacteroidia bacterium (assembly GCA_035484495.1). Lineage (GTDB taxonomy): Bacteria > Bacteroidota > Bacteroidia > B-17B0 > Aurantibacillaceae > PALSA-968. The sequence continues at coordinate 4,504 of DATHOW010000127.1, forward strand.
AACAGCTCACTAAATAAAAAGTGAAAATTCTTGTTATACGATTTTCTTCTATTGGCGACATTGTGCTTACAACACCCGTTGTGCGCTGTTTAAAAAAACAAATCCCCGATGCCGAAATACATTTTTTAACCAAAATTAGTTTTGTTTCGCTGGTAGAAAACAACCCTTATGTTTCTAAAATTTATTCTATTAAAGATAAAGTTGCTGAAGTAGGCGAAGCATTAAAAAAAGAAAAATACGATTTTGTAATTGACCTGCACCACAACCTGCGTAGTGCACAGGTTAAACGTGCTGCGGGCACAAAGGCATTTAGTTTTAATAAACTGAATATAGGAAAATGGTTGTTGGTTAATTTTAAAATAAATAAGTTACCCAACATACATATTGTAGATAGATATTTTGAAACCGTAAAAACACTGGGTGTTGTAAACGATAACGCAGGCTTAGATTTTTTTATTCCTGAAAAAGATTTGGTGGATATTGTTGTTGCATTTAAATTAAATGCAAATAACTATCATGCTTTAGTGGTGGGTGGCTCTTACTACACCAAGCAAATTCCTATAAATAAATTACAAGAAATTTGCCGACTTAGTGATAGACCCATTATTGTGTTAGGTGGAAAAGAAGATATCGTAACAGGTTTACAATTAGAAAAAGAATTTACGGGCAAAGTTTTTTCAGCCTGCGGAAAGTTTAATATCAATCAATCGGCATCCATAGTACAACAAGCTGATAAGATTATTACAAGCGATACCGGTTTAATGCACATTGCAGCAGCATTTAAAAAAGATGTTTTTTCTCTATGGGGAAACACCATTCCTGAGTTTGGCATGTATCCTTATTTACCCGGTAAAGGCAGTAAAATTTTAGAGGTTAAAAATCTTTCATGCCGACCATGCTCTAAACTTGGTTATAGCAAATGTCCTAAAGGACATTTTAAATGCATGAATGAAATTAATGTGAAAGAAATTTTTTAGGCTTACTTATTCTCTTTTCGTCTTACCAAAAAATAAAAATCGTTTTCTAAAGGCAGGTAGCCGTACTCGTAACAAAAATAATACACCACCCCTTTTTGTGTTTTGTAGGTGTTGGTTATGTAGTTAAAATCAAAGCCTTTTTCAAGCATTTTATTTTTGTGCACCTTGGCTTTATCATCTGGTGCCAACTCTTCTATAACACGGCGGTTACGACGTAAAATATTATTTACGTTACGTACATAGTTAGTGCTATCGGCATTTAATTTGTTGTTGTAATTGTTGCGGCATAAATCAGAGCAAAATTTTTTATCGGTTCTACCACTCAGTAGTTCTCCGCAATCAAGGCATTTACGTTTTTCAGTCATTGTCATTCAAATGTAGTGGCACTTATATACATTATGGGACAAGGGAATTTTAAAAAAAGTCGTATATTTGTAAATGAAAACGAGGGGCTATGAGCCCCCCGTCGAGTAAGTTAGGATGATTCGTCTGATGTACTTATGAGGTACGAAACGCCTCCAGCTGTATATATTGGCAGTTGTCCCTACTCTATCCGAAAGCCGCCACAGCAAACGGAATATTTTTTAAAACCTCGCTTATAGCGGGGTTTTTATTTTAACGCATCTACAAATTTTGAAACCCTTGTTAATTCATCATCTGAATAATCTTCGGGGATATGTAAATATGCTTTTCTGCCATTTTTAAATGGTATTAATATTTGAACCATGCCATCTTGAGGGGTAGGAGCATCGTTAGAGCCGCCGTTGTTTGCGGGTGTATTTTGTTTATTATCTACTGGGGATGCCTCCCCGCTTCCACCAGCATTAGCAACAGGGATGAGATACCTTAATCTATTACTGCCATCTATTACACCAAGAGCTTTTGCGTTTTTTGTAAAAATTTTTGTAGCTACTTCGGCTGATGTTTTTATCATACCATAATTAGTTACAAATAAATTGACAAACATTTCCTCGTTAGCTGGAAGTATTTTACCATTATAATCTGCGATTAATCTTCTATATACCTCAGGATTATTTAAAGCAATTAACATTGAGGCGTTTTTTTCTTCTACTGATGTAGGCATTTCAATTTTCGTATATAGAGGGGTAATTTTATACCCTTTTCCCCTATCGTTAACTAATATACCATATTGACCGCAAGCTCCAAGTTTAGGAGAGATGTTGCTTTCGGACTTTCCCAAAATAAGAGATGCTTCTTTCCTGCTAAAAGGCGTTTCCCCTCTTTGGTTGATTATTTCTTTAATCATTGAAAGGCAAAACTCTAGGGTATGGGCGGGGGCAGATGATTTCTCTTCTTCTGAAATCTCTACATCTGGTTTTTGTTCTGTACTCATTTATTATTAATTTTCGGTAAAGATATACTTAATGTTACAAAACGCAAGTGTTTTTTATCTGAAATATCTGTTTTTTAGATAATAAGTAACTTATATGTTGATTATCAATTAATTAAAATTACCGTTTTTTTTAATAATTAATACTGTTTAATAATATATAATATCTAAATATTAAAAATAATCAAAAATTTAACAAAAAATATTTGTCCCAGTAAATACCTAACATTATATTTGTACTATAAAACACAAACGTTATGAACTTTAAATCACTTCCTCAACTATTAGATTTTTTCAAAGAAGAAAAAACTTGCATTAAATATTATGAGCAATTGCGTTGGAATGGTAAGCCTGTTTGTCCGCATTGCGACAGCGAAAAACCATATAAAACTAATAGGGGTTACAAATGTTCTAATGCAGAATGCCACAAAAAATTTACTGTAAAAGTGGGAACTATATTTGAAAACTCTAAAATATCATTTCGTACTTGGTTTGCTGCAATATACTTGTGTACATCAAGTAAAAAAGGTATTAGCTCTGTATTACTTGCGGAGCAATTAGATATTACACAAAAAACAGCTTGGTTTGTTTTACACCGTGTTCGTGAAATGCTTAAAAACCAAGCTCCCGAAATGCTGGGGGAAAATAATATGGTAGAGGCTGACGAAACTTATATTGGCGGTAAAGAAAAAAATCGTCACACTAAAAAAAGACAATCGGCTGAAAATCCTGAATTAGCAAACGATGGTACAATATACAATAAAAAGAAAATGGTAGTTGGTATTATTGAGCGTGGGGGCAAGGTTGTGTTAAAGTTTGTGCCTAACGCAACCGCTGAAAATATGGTGCCATTTATTCAAAACCATGTTCCTTCAGGAGCTCACATTGTTACAGACGAACATACTTCGTATAGCCAGCTAAATAAAATCTATACTCACAATACAGTTACACATTCTTTACGTGTTTATGTGCAAGGTAATACCCACACAAACACAATAGAAAACTTTTGGAGTATTTTAAAGCGTGGTTTGTACGGTATTTACCACCAAGTAAGTGATAAGCACTTAGAAAGGTATTTAAATGAGTTTGCA
>DATHOW010000128.1:0-11725 GCA_035484495.1 Bacteroidia bacterium
ATTTCGAAGGAGGAGTGACTGAGAAACCTTTATTTGTAAGTTTTGAGCGTTCCACTTGATTACAAGTGTCGGGCTTTACACTCCCTAACGCGAACAACAACCTAACGCGCCTTGTTTTTTATTTCGAGTTTACCATAGTGCTCACCCATTAACAGTTTGTGGTAACTGTTTTTATCATCTTTAGCAACATCCATCACAAAACCTGCTTTTTGCTGAAACACCATCATAAAATCCGAACCGCCAAATAAAAAATAACCCATCATATCTCCTTTTTTTACTTTAGTGCCAACCTTAATATTGTTTTCAAAATTTACCGAACACACCTGCGACATGCCAATGGGCAGCAGTGCAACCAAACCAAATTCCTCGGTTTCAACAATTACACAACCTCTTGTTTCAATTGATTGCCAACCCGGCACCGATGCATCATACACGTATCTTTTATTAATCGAATCCCAGGTTAAAATACAACCCGCTGCATTTTCGCCTTCAATAATGCTAACTTCTTTAACCGTGCCGCTAACGGGGAAATGATAACGATGATAATCGTTTATATCCAAATACGTGTGTGTAAAAACACCGTTGGCAAATTCTTTTTTGTATTTACTGCCTTCGCCAATTAATTTTTCTATCGAGTTTAGTGTGCCCGATTTTATAGCCACGCCCTCCTTTTGCATAATGTTAGAGTTGCTGTCAATTTGCCAAACACCCTGTGGTTGCGAGTCTGCCGGCGCATCAACAATCGAGTTATCGTTTACATCAGCTATCGGTCTTTTGTCCGCCGATTTAAGATGTCTCGAAAAAAACTGATTAAATGTTTTCCAATGCGAAGCATCTTCGTACCAATCGTTTTTCAAACCAAATTTATTATCCTTCAAGGCCATTTGGTAATAGGCATCACTCCACGATGCTTCCTTATCTAAAAAACTACCCCAACCTTTATTAAAGTTTATCAGCCAATTGCTATAAGGTTTTACATATTGTAAAGAGTTGTTGTAAAATCCTTTTCCGTTTAACTCCGGTAAGGGTTGGTCGTTTATAAAATAATAATAGCACAAACCTTGGTCAAGCTTTGTATATAATTCCGAATACTCCATCTGTGGCAGCAAGCCCCAAGGCATAGCCTTTTCGGCATAGGCAATAAAATCGTAGTACTCTTCTAATGTTTGTGCCGGGTTCGAATTTCTGTTAGGGTTTATTTTTTTGGCTTGATTTATAGCCTCAACAAGCAACGATTTTAAATTAGTATCGTTTTCAACTATATCAATCAGTTCTTTTGTTTTTTCTCCGTAGCTGGCTTTTTTTAGCGATGCTTCGCTTTGGCACCCGGCTACAAGTAGTATAGTAAGTAAAAAACAAAAACTAACAAGTGTACTAGTTTTTTTTATTCCGAAATGTAGAAACATTTATTTTTTAATATACTTGCCACTAAACATAAATGGCAACAAAGTTTCGATGCCGTTGGCGGTATAAATTTTACCGGTAGTGGTAGCCATTATAACCTTTATTTTTTTACCCGTATTTTGCTCGTATTCGGCAATGGCTTGTCGGCAAGCGCCGCAAGGGGTTAAGGGTTGGTCGGCAACCACATCGCAAATAACGGCAATGGTTTTTACGGCCACACCCGGGTACTGCGAGCCCGCATAAAATATAGCCACACGCTCGGCACACATGCCCGATGGGTAAGCGGCATTTTCCTGATTGTTGCCACTAATAACTTTTCCGTTTTCTAAAAGTAGTGCCGCACCTACATTAAATTTCGAATAAGGCGCGTAAGCATTACGCATGGCTTTGGTAGCCTCGTGTATTAAGTTGGCTTCTTCGGTAGGCAACTGTTTTGCGTTTTCAAACACATCAACAGTAATTACATATTGCAGTTTTTCGGGATTCATTATTTTTTTATTTGAAGGTTTTTATCTTTTAAAACTTTACCCAAACTATCGTACGTTCTTTCAATAGCAAGTGTTCCGCTGGTATCGTAATAATGCCATACACCAACGCTTATATCTTGCTTGTAATTTCCTTCGTAATAAGGTTTTCCATTTTCGTAATAAACTTTCGAGTGCCCATTCATTTTACCGTTATCATATAAAGCCTCGCTCCATATATAACCATTTGGGTAAAAATAAAACCATTGCCCGTGGCGTTTGCCAAACCTAAAAAAACCTTTTGTTTTTACAACTCCGCTTTCGTATTTCTGAAACAACTCGCCTGTGTAATCACTATCGGGTGGCGCAAGGTCATCCACAATTTTATCTATCTGCGATTTTATTTGTTGGTTAGCAGAGTCTTCGGCAGTTAGCACTTTTTCTTTCTCTTTTTCATTCGATGTGCAAGCACCTAATAAAAACATAGATACAGATGCTATAAATAAAAAGTTCTTCATCATATTATTTTTTTCTTTCTACAGTATATATAACTAATTTCTCTAACGATTTTTTTGCGTCTCCATCCGGAAACCCTTTCAACAAATTTAACGCCTCATTTTTATATTGATGCATAATTTTTTCGGCATACTCAATTCCTTTTTTAGCAAACACAAAATCAATTACCTCGGCAACCTTCTTAGTGTCTTCGTTATGGTTTTTTACAATGTTTATTATTTTTCGTTTCTCTAAAAAAGTAGAATTGTTAAGGGCATAAATTAAAGGCAAGGTCATTTTCTTTTCCTTAATATCAATGCCGGTTGGTTTACCAATTTCGCTGCCATCGCCAAAATCAAACAAATCATCTTTTATCTGAAAAGCAATACCGGTAAGTGTACCAAACTGTTTCATGGTTTCAATTACTTGCTTGTCTTGCGTAACCGATGCTGCGCCCGATGCGCAACACGCTGCAATCAACGTAGCTGTTTTCTGACGTATAATTTCAAAATAAATCTCTTCCGATATATCCAGCTTTCTGGCTTTTTCAATTTGCAACAATTCGCCCTCACTCATTTCGCGCACAGCGTTGCTCACCAATTTCAGTAAATGAAAATCATCATTGTCTAACGATAACAACAATCCTTTTGATAACAGATAATCGCCAATAAGTACCGCAATTTTATTTTTCCATAGTGCATTAACCGAAAAAAATCCTCTACGCTCGTTACTATCATCCACCACATCATCATGCACCAAAGTAGCTGTATGCAACAGTTCAATTAATGCAGCAGCACGGTAGGTGCTTTCATTAATTTCGCCATGCATTTGGGCAGATAAAAAAACAAACATAGGGCGTATTTGCTTGCCCTTACGTTTTACAATGTAGCTGGTAATTTTTTCTAACAAAGGCACAGAGCTTTTCATAGATTGTTTGAATTTTATTTCAAACGCATCCATATGTGTTGCTATTGGTGCTTTTATTTCGTCAACGGTTTTCAATACAAAAATTGAGACCTTAAATGTGCAAATTTATTACTTAACTTGCTATTTTACAGGCATATTTTTAGCCGATTTGTTTTTGTTGGCTAATTGCCCGCAAGCGGCATCAATGTCTTTACCGCGGCTGCGGCGCACATTTACAATAATGCCTTTGCCTTCTAAATGGGCTTTAAAAGCATTTAGTCTTTCGGGTGTAGTTTGTTTAAACTCCCCATCATCAATGGGGTTGTATTCAATAATATTAATTTTTGCAGGCACTTTTTTACAAAAAGCTGCAAGCTCTTTAGCATCCACTAACGAGTCATTAAAATCTTTAAAGGCAATATATTCAAAGGTTACGCGTGTACCCGTTTTATCATAAAAATAATTTAAGGCATCAGCTAAATTTTCTAATGAGTTGCTTTCATTAATCGGCATAATGTAATTACGCTTTTCATCATTAGCTGCGTGTAACGATAGTGCAAGGTTAAACTTTACATTATCATCGCCTAGTTTTTTTATCATCTTAGCAATGCCTGCGGTAGAAACCGTAATGCGTTGCGCACTCATGCCCAAACCATCCGGTGATGTAATCCGCTCAACCGATTTCAAAGTCTCTGCATAATTAAGCAACGGCTCACCCATGCCCATATATACAATGTTTGATAGGTGCTGGTTATATTTTTGTTTCGCTAAATTATTTACCAAAACAACTTGGTCATAAATTTCGTCAGCGTTTAAATTACGCAAGCGGTCTAATCGGCCTGTGCCACAAAACTTACAAGTTAAACTGCAACCCACCTGCGATGATATACAAGCGGTCATCCTTGTTTCGGTTGGTATCAGCACACTTTCCACCACATTGCCATCAAACAATTTCATGGCGCATTTAATGGTGCGGTCGCCACTAACCTGCATCTCATCAATGGCAACGGCATTAATTACAAAGTGTTCGTCAAGCAGCAAACGCAGGTCTTTCGATAGGTTGCTCATCTCATCAAAACTATGCGCACTTTTTTGCCAAAGCCATTGCCAAATTTGTTTAGCACGAAAAGCAGGCTGACCCTTTTCTTTCAAAAAAGAGTTTATCTGCTCTGCCGTTAAAGCCCGTATATCTTGCTTTTGTGCCATACTGCAAAGGTAACACTTACATTTGAGAAACAACAAACCCTAAAAAACCACCTTTTTACTACTTTTACCCCCATGCAATTTATTAGCGCCCCTATAATTTATCCCATAAACAGCCCGCCGCTGCAAAACACAGTAATTGTGCACGATAGCCACGGTTTAATCATTGATTTAGTTGCCCAAAACGAGCTCGACCCCCTTAAAATTAAGCACCACGAAGGCGCAATTTGCCCCGGTTTTGTAAACACGCATTGCCATTTAGAGCTTTCGTTTATGAAAGATAAGATTGAAGCGGGGCAGGGTTTACACACTTTTATTAAAGAAGTAGAAAGCCTTAAAAAACCAAACGATGAGGAGGTTTTAGAAGCCATAAAAATCACCGATAAAGAAATGTACGCAAATGGCATTGTTGCCGTGGGCGATATTTCAAACACATCAAACACTTTTGCCTTTAAAGCAAACGCATCAAAAATTTATTACCACACTTTTTTAGAAATTTATGCCTTTGATGAAACCCGTGCCGATGCCGCTTTCGACCGTGGTTTAAAATTGCAAAACGAGTTACGCGAATTTTTAGATGACAGAATTCACCTTCAATCATCCATCACACCACACGCGCCATATTCGGCTTCCGTAAAATTATTAGAGTTATTTGCCGCGCATGCACAACAAAACAATTCCATCCTCAGCATTCATAATCAAGAAACCGAAGACGAAAATCTATTTTTCTTAGAAAAAAAAGGCAGCATTTTAGATAGACTAAAATCTTTCAACATCCCCACCGATACTTGGCAAGCACCCGGTAAATCAAGCTTGCAGGCAACCCTGCCGTATTTGCCGGTAGCCAATAAATTACAACTGGTACATAATACATTTACAAATCAAAATGATATTTCATTTGCTAATGATTATAACCAAAACCTATTTTGGTGTTTTTGCGTAAACGCCAATTTGTATATAGAAAACAAAGTGCCCAACGTAAACCTGTTTATCCAAAATAATTGCAACATAACATTAGGCACTGATAGTTATGCCAGCAATTGGACTCTCAGTATTTTTGATGAAATAAAAACCCTGCAAAAACATTTTCCGCAAATTGAGTTAAACACTTTACTTACCTGGGCAACCCTAAACGGCGCAAACTATTTAGGCATACAAAATAAATACGGCAGCATACAAAAAGGTAAAACCCCCGGCTTAAATTTAATTTCTACTGATTTTAAAAGTGTAAAGCGTTTGGTGTAATTACTCACTATTTGTGGTAATTTATAGTTTAGTATTTGCAACTCCAATTCTATCCCTAGCGCGTGCAAAACAATTTTTATATCTTTAAAAAATAATATCACAATTATGGATTTGACAAACAACACATTTAACCGTCGCAGTTTTTTAAAAACTACAGCAGCTGTTACCACAGGCACACTGGGTTTATCACTTATACCAAATACTATATTGGCAAACACACCAACTATAGTTAGCGATAGTGTTACCAATGTAAATTGTATAGGCCCAAAAGATGGTTACACACCACAAGTAGGTACATTAGTTTCTATGCTTAATTGGATGCGCATGGTTGTACTACATTCGGTTAAAGACATGAGTCAAAAAGATTTAGATTACCTGCACGACGAAAAATCAAATACCATAGGTGCTATGTTATTTCACTTAGCAGCTACTGAAAGATTATACCAGGTGCAAACACTCGAGGGTAAAGAGTGGGGTGCTTGGAGCGAAAAAGATAAACTACGTTTCGATGCCGCCAGCGAACTTGGCGACATAGGGCGCAAAACCATAAAAGGTAACAACCTTAATTTTTATGTAGACACCTTAACAGAAGTAAGAGAAAACACTTTAGCCGAATTTAAAAAGCGCGACGATAAATGGTTAATGACCGAAGATACCACTTGGCCTTGGACACCAAGCCCAACCAACAACTATTGTAAATGGTTTCACGTTTGCGAGCATGAGTCTAACCACAACGGACAAATAAAATACATTAAAGGCAGGTTGCCCGGTGCAAAAAAAGAAGATTAAAATAACTTCATAAAAAAAGAGATAACCTCTCAGTTATCTCTCTTACACGCACACTAACCAATCAATTATTTTCTTTTGTGGCTCCAATTACCACGTTCCCAATGGTCACCATGTTCAGGGTGGTGGTTCCAATGTCCTTCATTCCATCTATCGCCCCTGCGTGGTGGCGCGTTCCAATAACCGCCTGCATATACATAATTACCATTGTCTTCATTCCAATCTTCATTAACCCAAACGTGGTCAGGGCCCGGTCGCTCAGTCATTACAACTACAGGTACAATAGGGCGTATTTTTACATATATCTGTGCCGATGCAGATAACGATGCCCCAAAAAATAAGGCGGCAAACAGTAACTTAACTACTTTCTTTTTCATAACGTAAAATTTATAATTAAAACATTTTAATCAAGGCAAAGGTGCACACAAGCAAGTGCTAAAGCCTTATACTATTTGAGTTATAAATTACATAATTCACGCATAACAAAAAGTGGCAACTATGTAACAAATTACAAAAGTTGTGTAATATAAAAAATGTAGGTCCTACTCATATTTGTAACAACCTTAATAACTATAATATGCCAACACAACTATCAAAAGGAACCCTCATAGCCATAGGTGCTAACGAAAACTCAAAAAACTGGAGCGCCATTTTTCAACGTATTTTAAAAGAGAGTGGTAAAAACTCGCCGCAAATATGTTTATTTACACTTGCCGCCGATGTGCCTCAACAAGCCGAATTTGAGTACCAAAAAATTTTTAACGAAACACAAATTCAAAACATAAGCGTAATTAATTTTACCGCACACACCGAAGCCGATACACCCGAAAATTTAGACAAAGTAAAAAATGCCGACATCATACTATTTGTCAACGGCTCTCAGCTAAAATTAAGCAGCCTTTTAGGTGGCACACATTTAATGGCACGCATAAAAAGTCGTTATGTAAACGAAACCAATTTTGTAATTGCAGGTATAGGCGCAGGTGCCACCGCATTATCAAACACTATGATAGTATCATGCAACGCGAGCGACGCGATGCTAAAAGGTCAATTAGAACTAACTACCGGGCTCGATTTAATAAGCTCCATTTTTATCGACACCCACTTTCTCGAAAGTGGTCGCCTCGGTTGCCTCACACAAATAGTAACATTTAACCCATCAGCTTTAGGTGTAGGTTTAAGTGAAAATGTTGCCATCATCATCAAAAACGATGAAATAGAAGTTATTGGCACAGGCCTTATCACCATCGTTGATGGCACTCAAATTGATTACAGCAACGTAGCCGAAATTGCCCACGGCGAGCACATAACCGTAGAGGGTATAAAAGTACATTTCCTAGGGGCAGGCAAACACTTTTTAATTAGTGCCAAAAAATTAAAAATGCTAAAAATTGCACATCACCTAACCAGCGCATAAATTATTTTCTTTTATTGCTTTAGGGCGTTCCGTTTGTTTACAAACGTCGGGCTTTACACTACAAGTTTTGCTGATTACAGCAAAAGCTTTCCGTTGCAATCCCTAACGTGGGCAACAATAATTTTGTATATTTATAAAAAATTAAAAAATGAAATCACTTAAAATAATGGTGCTTGCTTTATGTGTGTTAGTAATAAATGTAGCATGGGCACAAACAACACCAAAAACCGCCGAAGAAATTGCAACCCAAAAAACCGAAGAGCTTACAAACCAACTTGGTTTAAGTGGGCAGCAAAAAAAAGAAGCTTATCAGCTTTACTTGTACAACATGCAACAAATGGAAGCTACCCGTGCCAAATTTAAAAACGATGTAACCAGCATACGCGAGGCCGACCAGCAAAGCAACAAAACACTAATCGAAAGCATAAATAAAATACTTACTGCAGAGCAAAAAGCCAAACATGAAAAAGAGGCTCAACGTAAAAAGTCTCCGCTTCATCAAACCAATGTCGAGGTTTCTAAATAAAAAGTAGCACATTGTGTTTTACACGCCGCTCCGCAGGATTTGTAATCCTGCGGAAATAAGCAAAAACAAATAGATGTGAATAGTAAAATAAATTTAAACATAGTGCCACAGGATTACAAATCCTACGGCGCAGGGTAAACAACCACACTACCCACAACCATTATCTATTCAATGTAGTTATTTTCATAGGTATAACTATCTATACAATATTCATATAATTTAAGCTTTAATGAGTCGCTAAATTTATTATACCGTTTGATAAAACGATGTATCATAACAACATTGTAAATACGTGTACTATCACCTATAACTTGAAAATTTGGCTTAGTAGATCTCTTTATCAAGATCCGATCTTTATCTTCGTTGTGATAGTTTCCGAACTTGTATAGTTTTATTTCCACTGTATCAAAATTCCTTTTTTCAAGAAATTTCACATAGTAAAGTTTTTTTAATTTTGCTAGTGTAATTGGTTTTTCAAGTTGACTCTTCTCGGGTTCTAGTAGGTTTCTTTTATCTAAATAGTTAGCGGTAAAACTAAACACATCTTCCTCAATACTATCATTCATTGGAGACTCCTGAGTTTTAACACTAGCATACTTACTTACCTCTTTGGCATCATTTTGAATAGGTTGATTGTTATTACATTGAACAGATAGAAATAGTAAACTTATAGCAACTATGCCTATCCGAATTTGAGTTACGATGTATTTTATTTTTTTACTTTTCATTACTCTTTGAATCTTTTTTTTGAGCATCTAATTCCTTTATGTGATCTTGAGCATTTTTTATTGGCTTTTCCTCACGTTCCTCTCTTGTCGAACTAGGATTGTTAATTTGATTTTTTATCAGTAGCACGTGTGCCTTCCGCTCCGCAGGATTTGTAATCCTGCGCCGGTAATAATCATTCAACACGCAGTATTTACAATTTCCTAACTAAAGCGCCCCCTTCTTAATTTCATCAACCAAACTTGGGTCTAAAAGTGTGCTGGTATCGCCAAGGTTATTAGTATCGCCTTCGGCAATTTTGCGCAATATGCGGCGCATAATTTTGCCTGAACGTGTTTTAGGTAAACCACTTACAAATTGCACCTTATCGGGTTTAGCAATAGCACCAATCATTTTAGTAACGCTTGCCGCAATTTCTTTTCGGGTTTCAGCATGGTCGTGGTTGCCATCATAAATAACATAGGCGTATATGCCTTGTCCTTTTATATCGTGCGGGTAACCCACAATAGCACTTTCTATAACACCTGTGTGTGAGTTAATGGCGTTTTCTAATTCAGCCGTACCAATGCGGTGTCCGCTAATGTTTAGTACATCATCAACTCTGCCTGTAATGCGGTAGTTGCCATCTTCATCACGCAGGCAACCGTCGCCTGTAAAATATAAATTTTTGTAGGTAGAAAAATAAGTCAATCTGCAACGCTCGTGGTCGTTATATGTTGTACGTATAATTCCCGGCCACGGAAATTTAATACAAAGGTTTCCACTAACGCCATTGCCTTCAAGTATCTTCCCGTTCTCATCAACCAAGCAAGGTTGCACACCCGGCAAAGGCAAGGTTGCAAACGATGGTTTATGTGGCGTAACATTTGCCAGGTTCGAAATTAAAATTCCTCCTGTTTCGGTTTGCCACCATGTATCTACCACAGGGCATTTTTCTTTACCAATATTTGTGTGGTACCAATGCCAGGCTTCTTCATTTATAGGTTCTCCTACCGAACCCAACACTTCTAGCGAGCTTAAATTTTTGTTGTTTACCACATCTAAACCAAAACCCATTAAGCTGCGTATGGCTGTTGGCGCAGTATATAAAATGTTCACGTTAAATTTATCTACAATTTCCCAAAAACGCCCTGCATCGGGGTAGGTTGGTACACCTTCAAACATAAGGCTGGTAGCCCCGGCGCTAAGCGGACCATAAACTATATAACTATGTCCGGTAATCCATCCAATATCGGCTGTACAAAAATGTATTTGCCCCGGTTTGTACTGAAAAACATTTACAAATGTGTAGTTTGTCCACACCATATAACCTGCACAAGTGTGTACAACACCTTTTGGTTTCCCGGTAGAACCCGATGTGTATAGTATAAACAAAACATCTTCCGCATCCATCACTTCAGCAGGACAGGCAGGGTTTCCTTGCGCTTCAACTTTTTTAATTTCATCGTGCCACCAAACATCTCTGTCGGCTTGCATCTTCACAGTGGTGTTGGTGCGTTTAAACACAACTACTTTTTTTACAAAAGCACAAGTTGCCAAAGCCTCATCAATAACACTTTTTAATGGAAAATCTTTTGCGCCTCTAAAAGCACCATCACAAGTAACAATAAATTCAGCATTCGCATCTTGCAATCTATCCGAAATGGCTTGTGCCGAAAATCCTCCAAAAATTACCGAGTGTATAGCGCCTATACGAGCGCAAGCAAGTGTAGCAATGGCAAGTTCCGGTATCATGCCCATATAAATACAAACGCGGTCACCTTTTTTTACGCCATTGTTTTTTAAAACATTAGCAAACCCACAAACCTTATCATACAATTGTTGGTACGTGTAAGTAACACTTGCTTCTTTTGGGTTGTTAGCTTCCCATATAATAGCAGGCGTGTTGGCATCGGTAGCCAAATGCCTGTCTAAGCAATTTTCAGTAATATTTAATTTTGCTCCTTTAAACCATTCTATTTTAGGCTCGGTAAAATTCCAGTCTAAAACTTTATCCCATTTCTTTTTCCATGTAAAATTTTCGGCAACATCAGCCCAAAAGGCTTCAGGCTCTTTCACACTTTTATCGTAAGCGGCTTTGTATTCAGCTAATGTTTTTACTTGATGCGGGTATTTCATACTGTCTAAATTTCGTTCTACGAAAGTATGTTATTCAGCCTGTTTTTAAAACAAAAAATTACTTAATTTCAGCAAAATATTTTTACTCCTTTTTTTACGCATGGAAAATTCACTGGCATACGCGCAAGCACAAGATAATAAGGATGAATTAAAAAAATTCAGAGATAAGTTTTATTTCCCCCGCCTGCATGGTAAACAGTGTGTGTATTTTACGGGTAACTCCTTAGGGCTTCAACCCAAAGCCACACAAGATTATATTTTAAATGAACTCGAAGACTGGGCGAGTTTCGGAGTAGAGGGGCATTTTCATGCACGCAACCCTTGGTTTTCGTACCACGAAATCCTTACCGAAAAAACGGCTAAAATAGTTGGCGCACTTCCGCAAGAGGTGGTTATGATGAACCAGCTTACCGTTAACCTGCATTTGCTTTTAAT
>DATHOW010000129.1:0-22776 GCA_035484495.1 Bacteroidia bacterium
AAGGGACCGTGATGGGGCTCGAACCCACGACCCTCAGAACCACAATCTGATGCTCTAACCAACTGAGCTACACAGTCCATAAATTCAGGCTGCAAATTTAGAAAAAATTTTGTATAAAAAAACCAAAATAACAATATAAAATAAGTACCCTTAAATTACGTTATAGCAAAGCTTTAAAATGCATAGCCAATACAATTCAAACAATATGTAAATTCGCTTCCAATAGATGCTGACTAAGATAATTCAAACCATATTTTCTAAAGGAATTATTTCTATCCTAAATTTTTTTGTAGTGCTTATTACAGCGCGGTACCTAGGGGCTAGTGGACGTGGAGAAATAAGCATTCTGTTTTTAAACGTAACCGTTATTTTATTGTTTAACGATGTAATAGGTGGAAATGCTTTGGTTTATATTATACCTAAAAAAAATCCGTTTAGCTTATTGTTACCCGCTGTACTTGTTGGTGTTATAACGGGTGTTTTATTGCCTTTTTTATTTCATTTATATTTTCATTTTCAAACGAAGGAGTTAATCTATTTTATACTGCTTGCTCTATTATCAAACATAAGCAGTATTAGCAATGTTTTTTTAAATGGATTACAAAAAATAAAACAAAATAACTTAGCCAGCATATCGCAAAGCATTGCTATCATTGGCTCTTTAATCATTCAGTTTTTTTTTCTAAATGAAATTTCTGTTTTTTCCTTTTACCGCTCTTTAGCTTTTGGCTATTTAGTAAATTTATTAATCAGTACTTTTTATTTAAAAGGTAGCTTTAAACGAGTTTCGTTTTCGTGGGCAGAATCTTTTAGCCTAATGGCTCGCTATGGCTTAATGGTACAAGCAGCTAACATATTTCAGCTTCTAAATTACAGATTTTGTTATTATGTTTTAGATAGCGCCAACGATTTACAAAGCAGAAAAAATGTGGGTGTTTTTTCAACCGCCTCATCCATAAGCGAAGCCGTTTGGGTAATAATGAATGGCATTACTTTGGTGCAATACGTAACACTATCTAATCGCGATAATAAGGAACTGGCAATTAACCTTACCGTTAAACTAGCCAAAATAAGCTTTGCTTTATCAGTTTTTGCCTTACTTGTTTTAACCTGCTTACCTACCGAAATGTTTACATTTTTATTTGGAAATGATTTTGCCGAAATAAAAACATACTGCTTATTGTTAGCACCGGGTATTGCAGCCTACGGCTTTGCTGGCGTGTATCTACATTATTTTGCTGCTACCGGTAACATGAAATTTAATGCCACAAGTGCCTTAGTTGGTTTAGCTATAACCCTACCTTGTTCGTTTATTTTAATTCCGTTATTTGGGGCAAAAGGTGCAGCTTATACAAATTCTGCTTCGTACATTGCATCATCTTTATTTATTTTATTTATGTTTAAAAAACAAAGTCAAACTTCTTTTTACAACCTGTTTTTTAAATGGAAAAAGTTGCTTCCTTTAACCAATAAACAATAACGACGTGTGTGGCATTGGTGGTATAATTAATCTCGAAAATAAATCTATCAATCTTGTTGATGGGGCCGCAATTATTAGTAAAACATTACAACATCGAGGCCCCGATGATGAGGGTTTTTTATTTTTTAAGGATAAAGAAGTTACTTGTGCTTATGGAGATGATACGCAAAAACAATCTATAAACAACTCATTTAATTTTTCGGCAAAGCAACACATTAAACAAGTAGAGCAAAACCACACAGGCGTATTTGTACATAGGCGATTATCAATTATTGATGTTAGCGAAAGTGGTCACCAACCTATGTGTGCACCCAATGGTAAAATTTGGATAACCTTTAATGGAGAGATTTACAATTATATAGAATTACGTACAGAGTTAGAACAAGCGGGTTACAGCTTTAAAACACAAAGCGACACCGAAGTTTTACTGAATGCTTATTTACATTGGGGTAATGAGTGTTTGCAGAAGCTAAACGGTATGTTTGCTTTTGCTTTATATGATATAGAAAATAAAAAACTTTTTTGTGCAAGAGACAGATGTGGTGTAAAACCATTTTACTACTATTTTAAAGGTGGTTTATTTTGTTTTGCATCTGAAATTAAAGCATTAAGGGCGCTACCGTTTATTGAAACTTCGTTAAACGAACGTGCTCTGCAGCACTTTTTATTGTACGATGCAATTGAATATGAACCTGAAGGTTTTTTAAAAAATATTTTTGAATTATCGCCCTCGCACTTTTTAGAACTTGATTTATATAATAAGAACATTGAGCTAAAAAAATACTTTGGCGTAAAAATTAATACTGACTTTTCGGTTTATAACGAGCAAGATTTTTTAGTTTATAAAGAAAAAACCGAACAGCACGTTACCGATGCTATTATTAAACGTTTACGCGCCGATGTACCCGTTGGTTGCTGTTTAAGTGGCGGAATTGATAGTTCAATTATATCGGGTGTTATATCGCAACATAATAAAAAATTTAACGCATTTACGGCCACCTTTCCGGGCGAAAAAATTGACGAAAGCAATTACGCAAAAAACGTAGCCGATTTTACCCAAGCAAACTGGCACACTGTTACACCAACAGCCGATGAATTATTAAACGATTTTGAAAAACTTATTTATTCAATAGATATACCAACCTGGAGCACAAGCACCTACGCTCAATTTAGAGTTATGCAATTAGCAAAACAAAACAATATAAAAGTTGTTTTAGATGGTCAAGGCAGCGATGAATTATTTGCCGGTTACCCCCATTACTATACTACTTATGTAAATGAATTATTGCGTAACAAACAGTTTAAACAAGCTGCATCCGAAATTAAAAATCTTGGAAACAGTTTTTGGTTTTTATACGTCAAAGAAAATGCAAAAAGAAGACTGCATTATAATTCCAACAAAAAATTACTAAACCCCGATTTTGTAAAAGAGCACACTGAACCTAAAAATGTTGCTGATAATTTTTCTTCGCTAAATGAAAACCTGCATTACGACTTTTTTAATCATAGATTAAAAACTTTTTTACGTTGCGAAGACCGTTGCAGCATGCATCATTCGGTAGAGTCGCGTACACCTTTTGCGGACGATACTAATTTAATTAATCTAGCCTTTAGTATACCATCATCCTACAAAATAAATAACGGCACAAGTAAGTTTATTTTGCGCGAAAGCATGAAAAATTACTTGCCGGAAACAGTTTATAAACGCAGAGATAAGATGGGTTTTGTTACACCACACAACAAATGGTTAGTTCATTTATTAGAAAACAAGGCGGATTTGCTTGAATCAAACCGTTTAAAGCCCTTTTTCGGCGACCGTTTTTTTGTTAAAACCGACCGCTTAACAAAAAAGTACCGCCGTTTAAAAAACACAGCTAATTTAAAAGAAGATACTATTACCTTCAAAGCCATTGTGTTTGCAACATGGGCAGACTTAATGAAAATTTAACATACTGATAACCATTAAGTTAATCCTTAACAAAAAACAACAGCTATTTTAACAAACTATATCATATATTTGCAGGTATAGTTAATGTTTAACCAAAAAAAAAAATCATGAAAAAAACACTATTATTAGGTACTGCCTTAGTAGTTGGCGTTGCGGGTTTTGCCCAAAGCACGGCTAAAAAAGCAATAAACCCAAAGTACTTTGAAAAAACATCTGTTATTTTAAAAAACAAAGTACTGGTAGAGCCTCAGCCTACTAAAAACAGTATCAGTTTAAACGCAAAAAAAAGCCATACATCAACTTTGGCTACTTGTAATAATCAAATGCCTTTCACTACATCTTGGAACTGTTTTGGTACGGGTGGTGGATCAACTACTGATGAACAAAACTGTTTATCTTACAATCCGGATTTAAAAACACTTACTTGGACACAGCGTGGATCTAAAGATTGGTCATTAGCTGCAACAAGTGGTTTTATACAATCAACTATTATTGATGCTTCTACAGGTATGGTAAAAGATTCTATTATTATTTACCGCGATACATCTACGCATCATGCTCGTTTCCCTAGTGGTGTTTTATTAAATCCTACTGGTAATACAGATTATCATAAAGCAATTGCAGTTGGTATGGGTCAGGTAACTGATGGTACAAATTGGACTGGTGCAGCCTATACACCAAAACCATTATGGAGCCAGAGTGCAGTATCACATACTAATCCTAAATTTGGTGACTCTTTATATGCTCCGGCAGTTGGTGCTGGTAACATATTTGGTCGTTGCGCTGCGTCAAACTTAACTGGTGCGCCTGCAACCGATCTTCAATATTTATTTGACGGAAAAACTGTAGTTTCGGTTGGTATGTTAGATGATGCATCTTTTGCTGCTACTGATAACAATGCTGCTAGAGCTATTATTTTTGTTAAAGGGACTTTAAATGGTGCAGGTAATGCTGTTAATTGGACTGTAGATACAATTGTACCTCCTGTTCATAAAGGCAAACTAGGTTATGGCCTTGGTTCAGCTCGTATGGCTTTTGGTCCCGATGGGATGCATGGTTACATTGTAGCTATGGGTCTTTTAAATACTGTTTATAATAACTATTGTGACTCTTCATTTACGCCAATATTATACACTACAACTGATGGTGGTACTACTTGGACTCAAAAATTAGCTGGTTACGATTGGATGTGCAAACACCCAGAAGTTGAGAAAAATGTTGGTGAGCTTATTCCTGACAAACGTTTCTACACGTTTGATGTAGGCATGCATGGTGCTGACTTAACTGTTGATGAACACAATGTACTACACTTTGTTACTTGTGTTAGCCAAGCTACTTTTAAATACGGACCACCGGCAACAGCAGGCGGCCCCCTAACAGCTCACAATGTTGACTCTGTAGGTATATATGCACCTACTTACCAATATGATTATATACACTACCACCCTATTATTTGGGATTTTATGACTGATGGTACTGATTGGAAAACTATGATGGTTGACTCTATTTTAAGTGCTGATTGCGGAAGCGCTACAACAGATACAACTGCACCACACAGTGCAATGGGTGCTGGTAGTCAAGCATTAGGGGTTTCTTCTCACATTTCGGTTAGCCGTTCGGTTGATGGTACAAAAGTATTTTATGGTTGGGCTGATTCTGACCCAAGTGCTACTGGTATAGTTTACAATACTAGCCCAGATATTTTAATGAAAGGTTATGATGTAGTTAGTGGTAATGCTAGTGCAACTAAAAACGTAACTGGCGGTGCTGGTACTACTTTCTTCCCTTACTTAGCTGATATGTCTTATTTTGATGCTAGTCAATCTGCATATGTTGTACCCGCAGTTTATACAGTTGGACACAGAGCTGCTGCATTTACACCGCAAACAACTTATGACCCATCACTTCAAGCTGATTACATTTTTACTAATTGTGGTACATTTACTCCAGCAGAGTTTTCTAGTTACGCTGCCGTATTTGTTGCTCCAACAGGTACAGTATGTTCTACTCAGTCAATAGGTATCAACAAAACAATGCGTTTGAATCTTCAATTAGCAACTATCCTAATCCATTTAACAACAACACTACAATTGCTGTAACTTTAACTGAAAACAAAAATGTTGATGTAAAAGTTTACAATGCTATTGGTACTTTAGTGTTTAACAAAAAAGTTAATGGTAACGTTGGCGAAAACTCAGTTAATTTTGATGCTAGCAACTTAAGTTCTGGTGTTTACTATTATACTGTAACTGCTGGTGACCAACAAGCTACTAAAAAGATGATTATCCAAAAATAATCTGAGGTTTTTAACCTTTACTATACAAAAGAGCGGCCTAGGTCGCTCTTTTGTTTTTATGTAAAGTCAATTTGGCACGTTGTATTTTCAAAATAATGTCAAATGGCTGTAAAAATGGCTTAACATATATATAACAAGGCATTGGCACGGAATTAGACTACCTTTGCACATTGAAAAAAATTTAATTAAATCAATAAAATAAAAAATATGGCAAAAGTAAGTGTAAAACCATTGGCAGACCGAGTGCTTGTAGAAGCAGCTGCCGCTGAAGAGAAAACAGCAGGCGGGATT
This sequence comes from Bacteroidia bacterium, assembly GCA_035484495.1. Taxonomy (GTDB): domain Bacteria; phylum Bacteroidota; class Bacteroidia; order B-17B0; family Aurantibacillaceae; genus PALSA-968. Next base: position 6,016 of record DATHOW010000129.1, read on the forward strand.
ATAATCCCCGATACCGTAAAAGAAAAACCAATGCGCGGTAAAGTAATTGCAGTTGGTACAGGTAAAAAAGATGAGCCTATGACTGTAAAGGTTGGCGATTCTATCCTTTATGGCAAATATGCAGGAACTGAACTTCAGGTTGAAGGTAAAGAGTATTTAATTATGCGCGAAAGCGACATTTACGCAATTATATAAATCACTAATCATTAAAAATAAACAAACAGATGGCAAAAGACATTAGTTTTAATTTAGAAGCTCGCGATGCTTTAAAACGCGGCGTAGATGCTTTGGCAAACGCAGTTAAAGTAACTCTTGGTCCTAAAGGACGTAATGTTATTATCGACAAAAAATTTGGCTCACCCGTTATCACTAAAGATGGTGTTAGTGTTGCTAAAGAAATTGAATTATCGCACCCGGTTGAAAACATGGGCGCTCAACTTTTAAAAGAAGTTGCCAGCAAAACAGCTGACGCAGCAGGTGATGGTACTACTACGGCTACTGTGCTTGCACAAGCAATTGTTACAGCTGGTTTAAAAAACGTTGCTGCCGGTGCAAACCCAATGGATTTGAAACGTGGAATTGACAAAGCAGTTATTGCTGTTGTCGAAAATTTACAAAAACAATCGCAATCAATTGGTAACGACAATAAAAAGATTGAACAAGTAGCTACCATCTCTGCTAACAACGATAGCATTATTGGTAAACTTATTGCAGAAGCAATGGGTAAAGTAAAAAAAGAAGGTGTTATTACAGTTGAAGAAGCTAAAGGCACTGATACTACTGTTGAAGTAGTAGAAGGCATGCAATTTGACCGTGGTTACATTTCTCCGTACTTTGTTACTGATGCAGATAAAATGCAAACAGTATTCGAAAACCCTTACGTATTAATTTACGAAAAGAAAATTTCGAGCATGAAAGAATTACTGCCTGTATTAGAAAAAGCAGTACAAACAGGTAAACCACTTTTAATTATTGCTGAAGATTTAGATGGCGAAGCTTTACAAACATTGGTTGTAAACCGCTTACGTTCTAACTTAAAAATTGCTGCGGTTAAAGCACCGGGCTTTGGTGATCGTCGTAAAGCAATGTTAGAAGACATCGCTATCTTAACTGGTGGTAAATTCATCAGCGAAGAAGTTGGCTTTAAATTAGAAAATGCTGATTTAACTTCATTGGGTAAAGCTGAAAAAATTACTATCGATAAAGACAATACAACTATTGTTGGAGGTTCTGGTAAAAAAGCTGACATCCTTGCTCGTGTTAATCAAATTAAAGCGCAAATAGAAAGCACTACATCTGATTATGATAAAGAAAAATTACAAGAGCGTTTAGCTAAATTAGCTGGCGGTGTTGCAGTACTTTACATTGGTGCAGCTACTGAAGTTGAAATGAAAGAGAAAAAAGACCGTGTTGACGATGCTTTAGCTGCTACACGCGCTGCGGTTGAAGAAGGCATTGTTGCAGGTGGCGGAACAGCTTACCTACGTGCTATATCTAGCTTAGACAAATTAAAAGGCCTAAACGAAGATGAAAACACAGGCATTGCTATTGTAAAACGTGCTATTGAAGAGCCACTTCGTCAAATTGTTGCGAATTGTGGACTTGAAGGTAGCATTGTAGTACAAAAAGTAAAAGAAGGCAAAGATGATTACGGCTTTAACGCTCGTACCGAAGTTTACGAAAACTTACTAAAAGCAGGTGTTATTGACCCTACTAAAGTAACTCGTATTGCTTTAGAAAATGCAGCATCGGTTGCCGGTATGTTGTTAACTACTGAGTGCGTGCTTGCTGATAAAAAAGAAGCTTCATCTCCTGCTATGGGAATGCCGGGTGGCATGGATGGCGGAATGGGTGGAATGATGTAATATCATCCCAATTTAATATATCAAAGAAGCCTCACAGTTTTGTGGGGCTTTTTTGTGGATATTTAGCTGCTTGTTGGCTAAGAATTAAGTGGTTTCAAGATTTTTTTTATCCGTAAAAAAACCTACTTTTGCAATCCTATTAAAAAAGTATGTCAGAAGTAACAGAAAAACCTACACCAAGTATAGATGTTGAAGGGCAGTTTGACCGCCTTGAACTTTTTTACGAAAATTATAAAAAACAAATTGCCATTGGTGCTGCAGCCGTTGTTGGCGTAGTGGGCTTATATTTAGCTTTTACCCTATATTATATACCAACCAGAGATGCTGAAGCGCAAGCTGAAGTGTTTTATGCTGAACAGTATTTTGAAAAAGATTCGTTTAACCTTGCTATAAACGGTGGTAAAACTATTCGCTTAGCCGATGGAACTGATAAAACCATTAAAGGTTTTCAGGAAATTGCTGACGAGTACACATTTACTCCAACAGCTAATTTAGCACACTACTACTTAGGCATTAGCTACTTGCGTACTGCTAAATATCAAGAAGCAATTGATGAACTTGAAAAATTTAGTACTAAAGATGTAGTGCTTAACTCGGTTGCTATTGGTGCAATGGGTGATGCTAACATGGAACTTAAAAATACTGATGAAGCCATTAAATATTATTTAAAAGCTGCTGATAAAAAAGCGAATGATTTTACATCGCCAATTTATTTAAAGAAAGCAGGTTTTGCTTACGAAACTAAAGGCGAATATGCTGATGCTGTTAAATTGTACGAGCGCATACAAAAAGAATATACTAAAAGCACTGAAAGCCGTGATATTGAAAAATATATTACACGCGCAAAAGTGTTAGGTAATTTATAAGCGATAGTTTAAAAAAGTCAAGAACGCTCTACAAACAGTAGGGCGTTTTTTTTGTGCCTACTTATGCTAAAAAATACAACCGTTAATTTGTTAAAACCAACCGTTTAAGAAAAAAATACTGCCTTTTAAAAATATAAGCTTTTTTAGTGGGTAAACTGTTTTACATTTATTGAATAAACCTAAACCAACAAATGCGTAAAGCTTTATATGTTATTTTTATATTAAGTTATTTAGCTACTAAAGCCCAACCCGGCAAAGAGGCATGGCATTGGCAGTTTGGCGATAATTGTGTTTTAGATTTTAGCTCGGGAGCTCCGGTTACTGGTTTTTGTGGCATGCACACTCCGGAAGGAAGCGCATCAATAAGCGACCCGAATACAGGTCAATTACTTTTCTATACTAATGGTGTCTATGCAGAAAACAGAACTAACGGAGCTATGTTTAATGCCCTTAATTTAGGCGACCAAAATTCAACGCAATCAGCGCTAATTATTCCTAAGCCCGGAAGCAAAACCGTTTATTACATTATTTCAACGGATTATAATAGTGGACCTTATGGTGTTCGTTATTCGGTTGTTGATATGAGTTTACGTGGCGGATTAGGAGAAGTTACCTTAAAAAACCAACACCTTATGCCCGCACCCGCTACCGAAAAATCGTTAGGCGTTAAGCATTGTAATGGAACAGATTATTGGGTGCTTTTACACCCGCTTAACTCTAATGCCTTTAATGCTTATTTGGTCACGGCTGCAGGCATAAATACAACACCTGTTGTTTCTTACGCAGGCACAGTACTTCCTATCGTTTCTCATGTGGCCAACGCCACTCCTACAAATTTTGATTTTCCGGGTTGTGGTTATTTAAAAGCGTCTCCTAACGGAAAAAAATTAGCTATGGGAAGTGATTCAGATACTATCCCAATTATGGAAATTTATGATTTTGATAATTCAACGGGCGTAGTAAGTAACCCTATAACCATTAATTATTCGAGCTTACACCTACGCGGACCTTATGGGCTTAGTTTTTCTCCCGACAATTCTAAATTATATGCCGAACCTCATAAAGATAGTACTAGTTGGCTATTTCAATATGATATGAGCAGTAATGTGGCTTCAACTATTATTGCTTCGCAAACTCTAATTGCAAAAACCAAAGGCAATTTTTTAAATTATGATTATACCGGAGATATGGCTGCGATACAAATGGCACCTGATGGTAAAATATATATAGCTCGTTATAATACAGATACTTTAGCTGTTATTAATAACCCCAATAATGCAGGTTTAGCTTGTAACTTTAACTATAGTGGGCTTGCTTTGACATTTGGCACAAGAAGTCAAGCTGGCTTACCTAATTTTATTGATGCCAATTATGCAGGCATTAATTTAAATATATCTGATGTACATCAGTGTGCTTCTTTTTCTATTGATACGTTAGATGCAGGTGCTGGGTTTTCCAGCTACCAATGGAGCACTGGAGTAAGCACTAACAGCATTGTAGTTAATGCCCCGGGTAAATATTGGGTTACAGTTACTAATGAGCAACATTGCAGTAGAACTGATACTGTAAACGTTTTTGTAATTAAACCCGTAAAAAAAGATACAGATGTCTGTGTTTTATACACAGCTAATGCTACTCAAAATGCGGTGCTAACTTATAACTGGTACGATAACTTAACCAATCCCGTGAGAACATTTACTAATACAGGAATCTATTGGATTGATGTGGCTTATGTGGGCGGCTGTTCTATTAGAGATACATTTGATGTAACAGTACATCCATTTCCGATAGTTAATTTAGGCGCTGATACTGCATTTTGCTTAGGAAATTTGGTGCTTAATGCGTTTAATCCATCATCTACTTATAATTGGAATACAGGGCAAACTTCCTCAAGTATAACGGTAAAAAATGCTGCCAGTTATTGGGTTAAGGTTACTAATCAGTACAAATGCGTGACTTATGATACATTGGTAATACATCCCGATTCAAATTCTTTCCAATTTATAATGCCCAATATTGTTACACCTAACGGGGATAACCTAAATGATGAAATTGATTTTAGCATATATCCATTCGCTGATTTGCAGCTTGTAATTTATGACCGCTGGGGGGTAAAGGTTTTTGAAAGTGCCGACCCTAATTGCGTTTGGAAGCCCACTAGCAGTTATAACGATGGCACTTATTTTGCCAACCTGCAATACACAGTTAATTGCGGAACAGACACTCAAACAAAAAATATAAGCAAATTTATAACCCTTGTAAGATAAAATTAACCATTTAAAAAATAGATTATTATAGCCTATTTAAAATACTATTTTTGTGCAGCCTCAAAATAAAATAATGTTAAAAAAAATAATAAGCCTCCTGCTTCTTTTAGTTATAAGCTCTACCCTAGTTAAAGCGCAAACAGCCAATGTACGTGGCTTTGTTTACGGGAAAGATAACGGAGAACCCGCCCTGTTTACCAACGTATATTTAAAAGGTACCACTTATGGCAATGCTACCGATATAAACGGCTTTTTTAATATTACTAAAATTAAACCCGGCACGTATACTTTAGTAGCTAGTTATTTAGGCTACGATTCTATTTTTGAAACCATTACGCTTACTGCCGATCAAATTGTAAGTAAAAAGCTATACTTAAACAAATCAACCATACAATTGGTTGAAGTAGTTGCTACAGGCGAGCAACAAGCTAAAAAAGAGAACACACAAGTATCGGTAAACCGCATAGACCCTATTGAAATTAAAAAACTACCCAGCGTTGGTCAGCCCGATTTAGCACAGTACTTACAAGTTTTACCCGGTGTAACCTTTACTGGCGATCAAGGCGGACAGCTATATATACGTGGTGGGTCACCTGTACAAAATAAAGTGTTGTTAGATGGGATGATTATTTACAACCCCTTCCACTCTATTGGTTTATTTTCGGTGTTTGATAACGACATTATTAAAAATGCAGATGTTTACACCGCTGGTTTTGGTGCAGAGTATGGCGGGCGTACATCATCAGTAATGGATATTACAACGCGCGATGGTAATAAAAAGCGTTTATCATCTAAAGTAGCCGCATCAACCTTTGGTGCAAAAGCTATGATAGAGGGTCCTATTATTAAACTAAAAGAAAACGGAAATTCGAGCTTATCGTTTGTAGTTTCGGGCAAAACATCGTACTTGCCAACAACATCAAAATATATTTATCAGTACGCAAATGGGCCTAATGGCTTGCCTTTTAGCTATAACGATTTGTACAGTAAAATCTCTTTAAACTCAACTAATGGATCTAAAATAAGTTTGTTTGGTTTCGATTTTAATGATAAAGTTGCCTATCCAAACATTGCAACTTTTGCTTGGAACTCAATTGGCGGCGGGGCTAACTTTGTTTTAATTCCTAGTGGCAACAACACGCTTATTGAGGGTAACTTTGCTTACTCGCAATATAAAATTAACGAAACAACAACCAGTACACCTGCTAACAGTAGTACTATTGGCGGTTTTAACGGAGGTTTTAAGTTTACTAATTTTTTAGGCAGAAATCAGGTTATATACGGTTTCGAATTATTAGGCTATCATAATAACTTTGATTACCATGCAGGATATAATAATTTGGAGGTTACCCAACAGGGTACATCAACTGAAATTGCAGGATATGTAAAGGCTAAATTTTTATCTAAAAACCGTAAGCTTATTATAGAGCCTAGCTTCCGTTTACACGAGTACGCCACTTTAGGTCAAATATCGCCGGAGCCAAGGTTATCGGGTAAATACAATATTAGCAACCGCATACGTTTTAAATTTGCATCAGGCATTTATTCTCAAAATTTAGTTTCAGCTAATTCAGATCAAGATGTGGTAAATTTATTTTATGGCTTTTTATTTAGCCCCGATAACATACAAAGCTCTTACACAAAAAGCCCTACATCTACTGTAAGAGACAGTACTGGAAACAAATTACAACGCGCTAACCATTTAGTGGGTGGTTTTGAGTTTGATTTATTTAAAAACATACAAGTAAATATTGAGGCTTACCAAAAAACATTTACGTTTTTAACCAATGCCAACCGATATAAATTATTTAACTCTGACCCACAGCACATTGGCTACTACCCTGACAGCCAAGTACAAGATTTTATTGTAGAAACAGGTTTCTCTCGTGGTTTTGATATGACGGTGAAATATGAGAAAAATCGTTTTTATTTATGGACAGTTTATTCGTTCTCATACAATCGTCGTTGGGATGGCATACAACAATACTACCCTGTGTTTGATAGAAGACATAACGTAAATATTGTAGCATCTTACAACCTTGATAAAAAGAAACATTGGGAAGTAAGTGCCCGTTGGAATTTTGGTTCGGGCTTTCCGTTTACACCCACACAAGGTTACTATCAACAACTTAACCTAAGCAATTACATGGGCAATTATACTACCCAAAACGGACAACTGGGTTATGTGGCAGGTAATTTATTTTCGCAGCGTTTACCAACTTATCATCGTTTAGATATTTCTATACGCTACAAATACACCTTAAAAGATCGTATGATGCTTGAAATTAATGGTGGTGCTACCAATGTATATAACCGTGCTAACATCTTTTATTTTGACCGCCTTACGTATAAAAGGGTTAACCAATTACCTATTATGCCTAACCTAAATATTGCATTAACATTTTAGATTATTTAGTTGATAATTAAATACTTAAATTCTACTATTTAGACTAGCTATTTACTTAGATTATGGTAAAGTTATTTCCTCATTATCAATAATGAGGGCACGCTAGAAAACCATTCGGGTTCTATCTCCAAAAATTGTTTCCAGGCATCTAAACTAATAATCATTAAATCTATCGGTTTTAAAAACTCATTACTTACTTTGTTTTTATCATACAGCGCTATATGGTTTGGTGCCGTTTGCTCAATAGCCCTAATGCTTTCTTTAAAAGTTGTATTTTGTTTTACTTTTTCATAGTAATCAATTACCATTACCCTAGATTCGTTATTGTGAATCAGTTTTTGAGCATAGGGTAATAAAAAAGCATCTTCGTCAGACAGGATAAAAAACACCACATCATCCACTTTCTTTAAGCCCTTATCTGTAAAAACGCCTACCGGACTTTTAATTGAACGTAGTATTGTATTGGTTTTATCATCAAAACCATTTTCTTCAATTATCTTTTCCTTACCGGTAATTGTATTATATAATTTTTCGGGGTTAATTAGTTTTGATGTAATGCCTAGTAGCCTGCCAAAAAAACTGCCTTCGTAAATAGATTGCCCAATGCCTACCAGCAGTAAATCATACTCGCCTTCGTTGGCTGTATCAATAAGTTCTTTTTGAAAATCTAAGGTTGGTTTAAAATAGGTTTGAAGTGGGAGATTAAGTTTGTTGGCTTCGCGCGTAATGGGTTTAAAACTTTCTCTTTCTACTTCATGAATATTGTATTGATGCACTTCGTTACTAAGCTCCATGTGCAAAGCAGATACAAGCGTGTTTTCCTGATTTTTGTTTACAAAGCTGTTTGATAAACGAACCATGCTCTTCCCTCGTTCTACATCGCCGAACGAAAAAAGTATTTTAAACTTTTTGTATTTAGATACGTCTTCGTTGCCCGAATCAGATTTCTTTTCAGGCATTATGTAATTAATAAAATCTAAAGCAGGTCCTGTCATAAAAGTAGTTACTAGAGCCATTATAACCATCATAGCAAAAACCGAAGGTGTTAGTATGCCTAATTCAAAACCTATATTAAGAGCAATCAATTCCGTTAAGCCCCTGGTGTTCATTAAGGCTCCAATAGTTAAACTATCTCGCCAACTTTGTTTAGTAAATTTAGCGGCCACAGCACTTCCTATAAATTTTCCGGTAACAGCAAGTACAATAATTAATCCACAAATTTCCCATTGCCTTAAATCATTAAGTAAACCTATTTGTGTACGTAAACCCGAAAGCACAAAAAACAAAGGCAACAATAACACCAGCGAAACATCTTCAACTTTTTCAATAAACACATTTCTAAAGTGCACATTTTGCGGCATAATAACCCCGGCTATAAATGCTCCAAACAAAGCGTGTATTCCAATTACATCGGCTAAATAGGCAGAAGCTAACAGCGTAACAAAAAAGATCGCCACCACAGATTTGCTTAAGGTATCTTGATGCGAATAAATATCGCCAATGCGTTTTAAAAACGGACGCACCACTTTTAACATCAGCAACACAAAAGCTACTGCCAATAACACCGTATAAATAGCACTTACTACGGAGCCTGCTTTTACAATAGCTATAACTGCCGCTAAAATACACCAGGCTGTTATATCATCTACTGCGGCACAGGTAATGGCTACAACCCCTACGCGAGTTTTGGTGAGCTGTCTTTCCTGGACAATTCTGGCTAATACAGGAAAAGCTGTTATACTTAATGAAATTCCCATGAAAAGAGAAAATGGAAGGAAACTTACATTAGCAGGGGCACAAGACTGGTAAATAAAATAAGCCAAACCCATGCCTAAAGCAAAAGGGAAAATAATACTGGCATGACTTATTATAAAAGCTTCGTGCGCTTTTTTTCCCAGCGTTTTTAAGTCGAGCTCCATGCCTATGATGAACATAAACAGAATAAGTCCAATTTGACTGAAAAATTTGAGATTAGGCAACGATGTTTTTGGAAAAATAAATGCAGAGAATTCAGGGAAATACATTCCTACAAATGACGGGCCAAGCACAATACCGGCTACAATTTCGCCAATAACAGTAGGTTGCCCCATTTTTTTAAATAAAAACCCAAACACTTTTGCTGCAACAATAATGGTAATAATTTGCAAAATAAGTATGGCAAGTGCATCTGTGACATTATGATGCAAGGTGTCTTTTATTTGGTCTAAGCCATTTGTTATAATGGGCTGAACTTTAACATTTGTAACCTTAAAAGCTTCTAGTGGTTGTCCTGCATTTACAATTAAATACATTAAATAACCAAAGCCCCCAATAACTACCACATAAAATATAATATTTCTTACGTTTTTCATTACATTTTTGGTTTATTGGTTTTAGTTGGAAAATAGAAAACAAAGCCAGCTACTGTTCTTATACTGCCGCTTAGTTTAGAATGTATATCGGAAACACAAAATGGAGCTGCTTCAAAAATTAAACCTGCATTTTGAAACGGAAAAGGAAATGCCTCAACCCCAATAGGCATAATAGCACCATATTTATGTGAGGTAGCAAGATTCCAATCGCCTCTAAAACCTAAACCAATATGAAACCTAACTTTTTCTAGCTTAACAATTCGACAAATTGCTGATAGTTCGGTTACAAAATTAGATTGCCCTGCCTTTATATCGCTATAAAAATTAGCACGAGCCATACGAGCATCTAAAGAGAATAGTCGGTCTTTGTTTAATCTTAATCCCAAACCTGCTTCGCTGCCAGTTGGATATAGAGCAATGCCAACAGTTGTTTGACTATTGGCTGCAAAAAAAACTAAAGACAAAATAAATGAGAGTATAACTTTTTTCATATAATTTTATGAGTGTAAAAATAGCATGGCATTTATGAGATTAAAAGGGGAAATAATTAAAATGTAACAAACAGGTATAAAAATGTAAGCAAAGTTTAAGATGATAACTTAGCTTTAAATTCAGCTCTATAAGTATCGTTTAAAGATAGTTTTATCACCTCCTTATTTTTAGTAAACAGCTTGGTAGAAATTTCTTCGTGAGAGTAGAATTGCACGACCTTTAAAGCAATAACATCTTTTTTATTTATACGGCAAAATTTGTTGGTTGGCAACAATGATAGCAATTGCTCGTAACTAATATTTTTAAGCGTTATACGCTGCTCATCTTCCAGATAAACCACCTTATCTCGTTTATCTGTATCGGATGAAGTGATGTACATTATTTCATCAAACAGTAAAACGGCTTTGCCTTTATCTGTATTAAATTGAGCATATTGCTTTTTTTCATATGTGCCTATGGCCTTAATGGCTTTGCTGATAGCTTTTTCGAAACGCTCTTTTTGTATGGGTTTTTGAATGTAATCAATCGCGTTTAAATCAAAGGCCTCAGCTGCATATTCTTTATAAGCTGTGGTAAATATAACTGGGGTATCTTTTATTAGTTTGGCTACTTCTAGTCCGCTTAGCTTGGGCATTTCTATATCTAAAATACACAGGTTATAATCAAACGTAGCTAATGCTGCTACAAATTTTTCAGAATCGTTAAATGCCTTTACCACCTCCACATCGGGAATTTGTTCGCACAACATACGCAGGTAAGCTAAGCCCGGTAGTTCGTCATCCAACAACAAGCATTTTAGCTTTATACTCAAGTAAGTTTATTTTTAGGTGTGAAATGAAAACGTTTTTTTCTTCGAACTGCTCTAACTGATAACAATCTTTATAAATAAGGTCTAAGCGCTTTTTCATATTTTCTTTTCCCAAACCACTATTTGTTTTCTTTAGTGCAGGTTTTGAGCTTATTTTATTGGCTACTGTTAAAGCAAAAAAATCATCTTTTAACTCAAAGGTTATAGAGATAAATGAATCGTCACTTTGGGTATCAGCATGTTTAAAAGCATTTTCAATTAAATCTACCGTAATCATGGGCACCAACAGCTCCTGATTATAAAAGGGGTGGTTTTCGTCTATTTTATTTTTGATTTGTAAATCGAATAAGGGACTTAATTTTAGTTTATTAATTTCAATCAGGCTGATTGAAAACTCCATTTCTTCCTTAATAGTTACGTATTTTTTATCCGTTTCGTACAGTATATAGTCCAATACATTGCTTAATTTATCTAACGAGAAATAGGTTTGATAGGCATGCGATTGAATAGAATTTAAAATGTTTTTAAACAAATGAGGATTCATTTTATACTTAATGTCATCTAACTCAATAGAGCTTATTTTACCCTCTAACACCTTGTAATCGTTAATTAGTTGCTGGTTTTTTTGATGGATGACAGCGTTTTTAAAAATTAAATAAACCACTACTCCTAGCAGAAGAAAAGTAAAACCTAAAAAAAATATAAATAACGGAGATTGCATTTTTGATTATGTAAAAGTACGAATTTCTGATAACTCGATAATTACGATTACGGCAAGGTTAACAGTTTCGCTTATTTATTCCACCCCCTTCCACCAATGGGTAAACTGCTGCGCATTATCTTTTAGATTAACCTGCTCCCCTATCATGGGGGTTATTATAGCTAGATTTTCTTTTTTATTATTTTCTATAATTTTGGTTAAAGGCTCGTCCCATGCATGACTGGCTAATGCAAATTTTGAGGAGTGTACGGGTAACACTTTATCAGCTCTTAAATCTTTAGCAACTTGTAAAAATTCATCGGGTAAGGTGTGTATGTATCTCCATTTTCTATCATACTGTCCGTTTTCAAGTATAGCTAAATCAAACGGACCAAAGTTTTTTCCTATCTCTGCAAAGTGTGTATCATAACCACTATCGCCACCAATAAATATTTTCATACTTGGGGTTTGTAGCACATACGACATCCACAAGGATTTATTTCTCACAAACGTTCTACCCGAAAAGTGCCTGGCAGGAGTTGTATTTACAGTAAAGCCATCGCCAAGCTCAATTTTCTCGTGCCAATCTTTTTCAATTATTATGTTTGAGTTGTAGCCCCAATGCTCTAAATGCTGACCCACACCAAGTGAACAAATAACTGTTTTAATTTTTGGCTTAAGAGCTAGTATAGTTTTATAATCTAAATGATCCCAATGATCGTGTGAGATAAAAAGATAATCTATTTCCGGTATATCGTCTGTTTTATAAACATCAGCCCCATTAAAAGCTTTAATACTAAAAGTAAACGGCGATGCATGACCACTTAAAACAGGGTCAACCAAAATACGTTTTCCATCTACTTGCATATAGTAGGATGAGTGCCCAAACCAAACTAACACATCTTGCTTTATATCTAAGTTCAGTAAATTGGTTTTGGTAGATGGAATTTTATCAGTTGGAGTTACTCTTATTTTTTTATCGAAAAAGAACTCCTTAAATAGTTTAGTATAAGTAACTCCTTCTGCTAAAGCAGGTGTATGATTAAGATTTTGAAATGAGCCATCTTTATAGTTAGGCGATTTTTTTATTCTTTCCAGTCGCTCGGCTGTTGGTTGTTTACCAAACTTAGCTTGCTGCATATATGCGTATATAATAACTATAAACGCAATGAGTATAAAAAGTGCTGTTATCATATTATAAGGTTTACAAACGAATGACAAAAAAGATACCAAAGCAAAAAAACCCGACAAAATTGCTTTTATCGGGTTTATTTCGCGGAGAGGGCGGGATTCGAACCCGCGGTACAGTTTCCCGTACGACAGTTTAGCAAACTGTTCCTTTAGGCCACTCAGGCACCTCTCCTAAAACAGGCGGCAAATATAGTCATTCATTTATTTTTTTGCAAAACAAAGTGACTACTTATCAAATATTTCTGCTAATTTTTCTTCTAAAGCGGGTCCGCGTAGGCCTTTTGCCAAAACTTTACCATCTTTATCAATCAAAACATTAAAAGGAATAGAGGTTACACTGTATTTTTTGGCTGCTTCGTTTTGCCAACCTTTTAAATCGCTTACGTGTGTCCAGGTTAAACCATCTTTTTGAATGGCTTGTAGCCATTTATCCTTATTTTGGTCTAACGACACACCTAAAACATCAAAACCTTTGTCTTTATATTTTTGGTAAGCAGCAACCACAGCTGGGTTTTCGGCACGACAAGGACCACACCAGCTTGCCCAAAAATCTACCAAAACAACTTTGCCTTTAAGTGAATTTAACGATACACTTTTTCCGTTTACATCTGGCTGTGCAAAGTTTATAGCCGGATACCCAATTGTAATGCCTTTTAGCGTAACTATTTTTTCTTCGGCTAGTTTACCATATTTCCCTTGTTTTACTTGAGGAGATAAAGCATTATACATTTCATCGTACTCAGGTATCTTAGGCCAATCAAAAGTTACCGCCCAAATGGCATAACCACCCACATTTGATTGTGGATGTGTTTTAATAAACTTTACAATGTCTTTTTCGTAAGCGCGCTCTAACACCATAGCGCTATCCATAATTTTTTGAGCACCCGCTTGGTCTTGGTTCTTGCCTTTTTCGTTATACTGCATTATAAGCCCTTTACGAACCTCAGCATATTTGCCCTGCATTTGTTGCCAGGTTTTAAAATCGGTTTGTGTTGGACCACCTTTAATTTGGGCTGCTGCTAACGAATCTATAGAGGCAGTAACTGAAATAGCTGTGTTATCTACAAAAAACATAAGCGTAGGATTTTCTGCTTTAGTTAATGTAATATAATACATATTAGGTTCGGCTGTTTTGCCTTTAAATGTAAATTTCTCTGCATTTACCAAGGTCGAATCAAAAACAGGCTCACCATTTTCTTTATGCATAAGATATAGGTGCGAATGGTCGTTAGCATGTTTCATAACGCCATTAATTACGAAACCTTTACCCTGCGAAAAACCTTGCGCAGCTATAAATAAACACAGTAGTAAACTAATTTTTTTCATTGTATAAAGATAATATTAAATTAAAAATGAATTTAAAATTGTGATAGATGGTTAACAAGCCTTAACAGCTTTACTAATTCATACTTGTTACAAAATCATCAAACAAATAACGGCTATCATGCGGACCCGGACAAGCCTCGGGGTGATATTGTACCGAAAAAGCAGGTTTGTTTTTTAAACGGATGCCCTCAATAGTGTTATCGTTTAAGTTAAGATGGGTAATTTCTATTTCTTTATTAGCAGCCACATCTTCGGCCTTAATGCTAAAACCGTGGTTTTGCGAGGTTATTTCGCATTTATTGGTAATAATATTTTTTACCGGATGGTTTATGCCCCTGTGCCCATTGTGCATTTTATAGGTAGAAATGCCCTGAGATTCTGCCAATAATTGATGCCCTAAACAAATACCAAATAAAGGAATTTTAGTATCAATCATTTGTTTTACCAAACTAATTTCATCTTTCATAACACTCGGGTCGCCGGGACCATTGCTCAGCATAAAACCACTGGGTTTAAAATCAAGCATGTCTTTTAAGCTGCTTTTCATAGGGAACACCTTTACAAAACAACCACGGTCAACCAAACTGCGTACAATGTTCTTTTTAACCCCAAAATCAACCAAAGCCACACGTTTTATAGCATTGGGGTTACCAACCTCGTAAGCCTTTTGGGTGGTTACTTTTGATGACAACTCCAATCCCGCCATACTAGGCACTTTAGCCAGTAGTTTTTTTAATTCCTCTATATCATAAATGGCTGAAGATATAATGCAATTCATGGCACCTTTATCGCGTATATAGCGTACAATGGCACGTGTATCTACATCGCTAATGCTAACAATGCCGGCATCGGTAAAATAATCCTGCAATGATTTTTGTGCCGCTGCACGAGAAAAGCCGCTATTAAATTTTTTGCAAACCATGCCCGAAATTTTAATGCTATCGCTTTCAACCTCATCATCATTTACCCCATAATTACCAATGTGGGTGTTATTCATTACCACAATTTGACCATAGTATGATGGGTCGGTAAAAATTTCCTGATAGCCTGTCATTCCCGTATTAAAACAAATTTCGCCGGTGGTAGTTCCTATGGCGCCAGCCGCTTTTCCTTCAAAATACTTTCCGTCTTCTAACAGTAAAATGGCTTTGGCTTTGTTTTGATATTTTAATTGCATAAGGGCTAAAAATTAAATTGTGCAAACTTCATCATTTTTAGCTATTTTTATGTAGAATGTTTGTTTTTTGTTAAAACAAATATTGAACTTTGTACCCAATTAAGAAAATATAAATGCCTGCTATTCGTTAAAAGCAGAAATCCAAATAATGGATATAACACACGATAATTAAAAAACAATAAAACGATATATGAAAAAAGTAAAAGTAGCCATTAATGGCTTTGGAAGAATAGGACGAGTTTTTTTACGTGCAGCCATTAACCGCCCCAATATACAGATAGTAGCCATTAACGATTTAACCGATAGCAAAACACTAGCACACTTACTAAAATACGATTCGGTGCACGGTAGGTTTGATGGCACCATTTCTGTTGAAGGCGAGTATATGGTAATTAATAATCAAAAAATAAAAATTACCGCAACCGCCGACCCCGCTAAATTACCCTGGAAAGAATTAGATGTGGATGTGGTAGTTGAAAGCACCGGTTTCTTTTTAGATAAAGAATCGGCACAAAAACACTTAGATGCAGGTGCTAAAAAAGTTTTACTATCTGCACCACCAAAAGATAACGATATTAAAACCATTGTAATGGGTGTTAATGATAAAACACTTACTAAAGATGATGTAATAATTTCGAACGCATCGTGTACTACAAACTGCGCTTCGCCAATGATAAAAGTATTACTTAAATGGGGCATAGAAGATGTTTATATATCTACCGTACACGCCTATACCGGCGACCAACGCCTGCATGATGCACCACATAAAGATTTGCGCCGTGCACGTGCAGCAGCTGTAAACATTGTACCAACCTCAACCGGAGCGGCTAAGGCAACTACAAAAATTTTCCCTGAGTTAGAAGGCAAAGTTGGTGGTTGCGGCATACGTGTTCCTGTACCAGATGGTTCGTTAACAGATATTACGTGTATTTTAGAGCGTCATGCTGAGCCTGCAGAAATTAATGCAGAATTTAAACGTGCTTCTCAGCAAGAACTTAAAGGTGTTTTAGAATATACCGAAGACCCAATAGTATCTAGCGATATTGTTGGTAACCCGCACTCTTGCATTTTAGATGCTGAGTTTACGGCTGTTGTAGGCAACATGGTAAAAATAATTGGCTGGTACGATAACGAAGGTGGTTATAGCAATCGTTTAGCTGATGTAATTGAAAAGTGGTTTTCTTTATAAAAAACTACTTATCTAAAATCTTCTTAATATCCGGTCTGAAATAGCGGTTGCTTTTTAAAACCTTACCGTCTTCACGATAAATGGGCTTGCCGTTTTCATCCAGTTTACTCATGTTACTGCGG
>DATHOW010000130.1:0-2074 GCA_035484495.1 Bacteroidia bacterium
CCAAATTGATTTTGAGACGGAAGATAACCGATCGTTATTTTTAGAAAGTTTTCATCCAATATATACCCCTAAACGCTATAAAAATTCGGGCGGACAAATGCTTGAACATTCGCCTTTTTGCGAGCGTGATTATAAAATGCCACAAGATTTGGAAACGCATGATGAAAAAGGAGACTTTCTAATCAAGATAAAAAAGGAGGGCATGATACATGAAGTTGTATATGCTACACATCCTTTTGATGTAGTTGGTTGGGATGGTTATAATTTTCCTTGGGCTTTTTCAATACATAATTTTGAACCAATAACCGGACGAGTGCACCAACCGCCTCCGGTACACCAAACTTTTGAAACACCAGCTTATGTGGTTTGTTCTTTCTGTCCACGTTTATATGACTATCATCCATTGGCTATTCCTGCGCCATATAACCATAGCAATATAGATAGCGATGAGGTTTTATATTATGTTGACGGCGATTTTATGAGCCGTAATAATATTAAACAAGGTGATATTACTTTGCACCCTAAAGGCATTCCGCACGGACCTGCACCGGGAGCAATGGAGCGTAGTATAGGGCAAAAAGAAACTCAAGAACTAGCTGTGATGGTTGACACCTTTAGACCATTAAAAGTTAGTGATGCAGCCATACAAATTGATGATGGCAAGTATTATAAAAGCTGGGTAGAATAATTTGCTACTAACTTTTATCTGTTGATAATTGTAGTTTTTCTTTTGGATTAAACTTTACTTTTTCTTAACTTTAACTAACAAGTTAAAGCAGACTAGAGATGGAAGTAAAACTAATCGTTATCCCTTTATCAGTTTTAGTATGTATGATTTATATCATATACAAAATGGTAAGCAGTGGAAAAGCCCATAGAAAAGGAGCTAAAAAACTACGTAAAAAATTGCTCCCTATGTTTTATGGCAAAACAAGTGTTTTTGCTAAAATGAAAGAAAACTAAGGCATAAAAAAAGCCGTTTCATTTGAAACGGCTTTTTACTTTCTATTAAATTATTTTATTCAGCTAAAACAACTACTTTGTTTTTAAGCACTTCAATTACTCCACCTTTTATGTCAAAGTTTTTTGTTTCAGAGGCAGTAATTACTTTTACTTTTCCTTTTTTCAAAGATGCAATCATAGGTGCGTGATTGTTTAACACACCTAAAGAGCCTTCAGAGCCAGGAACAGTAAGCGATTTAGCTTCGCCTTCAAATAATTTTTTATCGGGAGTGATTATTTCTAAATGCATTTTATTTTGTTTCAGCCATTAATTTTTTACCTTTTTCAATAGCATCTTCAATAGTACCTACTAAGTTAAAGGCTGCTTCAGGATACTCATCAACTTTACCATCCATAATCATGTTAAAGCCTTTAATAGTATCTTCAATTGGCACTAAAACTCCTTTTAAGCCAGTAAATTGTTCTGCTACGTGGAAAGGTTGAGATAAGAAACGTTGTACACGACGAGCGCGATGCACTACCAATTTATCTTCTTCACTTAACTCGTCCATTCCAAGAATGGCAATGATATCTTGTAACTCTTTATAACGTTGTAAAATACTTTTTACACGTTGAGCGCAGCTGTAGTGCGCTTCACCAATAATTTTAGCATCAAGAATACGAGAAGTAGAATCCAAAGGATCTACCGCAGGATAAATTCCTAACTCAGATATTTTACGATTTAATACAGTTGTAGCATCTAAGTGAGCAAATGTTGTTGCCGGAGCCGGATCGGTTAAGTCATCAGCAGGCACGTAAACTGCTTGTACTGATGTAATTGAACCGCGTTTTGTAGATGTAATGCGCTCTTGCATTAAACCCATCTCAGTAGATAATGTTGGTTGGTAACCCACCGCGCTTGGCATACGACCTAATAGTGCAGATACCTCGGCGCCCGCCTGTGTAAAGCGGAAAATGTTATCTACGAAAAATAAAATATCTTTTCCTTGTCCGGTACCATCTCCATCACGGAAATACTCAGCCATTGTTAAGCCTGATAAAGCCACACGAGCACGTGCTCCAGGAGGCTCGTTCATTTGTCCGAAAACAAGTGTTGCTTTTGATTCTTCTA
>DATHOW010000131.1:0-5944 GCA_035484495.1 Bacteroidia bacterium
TATAATTAATATTCCGCTTTGTATTTTTTTAGCTAAATATTTAAATTTGGGAAGCACGGGTGTTATTATAGGAACGTGTGTATGTGTGTTGCCACAGGTATTTTTGCACCCTATACAGTACAAAAAAATTATTAATAACAAGGCGAAAGGGATATGGGGGAAGTAAACCAAAATAAAAGAGCTTTGTTGATTACAGGAACTATTGTACCTAATAGTAACTTTGTGACGCATACAAATATTGAAGAGAGGCGTAAGGAATACTACGACTCATTATTATTTTATTCGGATAATTTTAAAGATGATGATTTGTTTTTTTTAGAAAACTCATCATATGATTTTGAGAAGGATGCTGGGTTTCAGAAATTGCTTGCAGATAGAAAAATTATTTTGATGAAATTTCCGGTATCGGATAAATTTAAACAAGGGAAAGGGTATCAGGAGTTTGAGATGCTGGATAGGGCTATTGATAAACTTGCTGCTGAATATAATTCATTCATAAAAATTACCGGCAGGTATAAAGTAATGAATTTAAAACAACTTACAGATTTTAATTGCGAGGGCTTGGTAGCCGATTTCCATAAAAAAACTAAAGTGACACAAACCAACGTATTTTATGTAAGCGGTAGTTTTTATAACTCGTATTTGAAGAACTTGTATCTACAAGTTGATGATAGTAAAGGAGTTTATATAGAGAAAATAGTCTACAATAAAATAGAGGCTGAAAAATTGGAGAAAAAGGTGAGATTGTTTTCATTGAATCCTATTATAGTAGGAATTTCGGGGTCTTATGGAGGGACGTTGAACCGCAATAAGATTAAAATGAAAATTAGAAATGTAGAAAGAAAATTATTGAAGGCGTTGGGTATAAATCAATTTTTAATAGAATATTAGAGGGTGGGTAAAAGATTTGTAACGATATTTCCGATTTGTGAGAATGTACATTTAACTAAGGATTTAGGGCAAATTCCTTATTTCCTTCATAAGTTACATGGATATGATTCTACCATTGTTTGTTATAAAAACAGTGAGCATTATGATAACATTACCAGTGAAGTAAAAGGCTTAAAGATTGATTTTATAGAGAACACAGGCAGGCTAAGCTTTTTGGAAAGAGGTGTTTTAAAATATATTTATAAAAATGCCAAGCAGATAGATGTGTTGAATTTATACATTTTTTCAAAATTTACTTTTGTTTATGGGATACTATATAAAAAGTTGAACCCAAAAGGTTTTTTGTTTTTAAAGCTGGATGGTTATAACGAAACCTTTGCAGCAGGAAATAAGATAGCTCATTCTACAAACCCAATTAAGAATTCGATTTTAAAATATTTAGAGAAGAGTTTTTTGAAAAAGGTTGATTTGGTTACTATAGAAAACCAAGAAGGGGAGAAGTTGGTACAGAAAATGTTCCCTTCTATTGCATCTAAAGTAATGTACTTGCCTGTAGGTGTAAATGATTTATTTTTAAATGAGGTGTTTACAAATAAACAAAAGAGTTTTAAGGAAAAGGAAAACATTATTTTAACCGTAGGACGTGTTGGTGAGGAAATTAAAAACCAAAAAATGATACTTAGGGCGCTTACAAAAACCGACATGAAAGATTGGAAAATGGTTTTTGTTGGCCCGGTTAATGATAGCTTTAAATTATACTTTAATGAGTTATGTATTAAGTTTCCGTATTTAAAAGAAAAGGTAATTTTTACCGGAAATATATCGAACAGAGTGGAACTTTACGAATGGTATAATAAATCAAAAGTATTTTGTATGACTTCTTTGAAAGAGTCCTTTTGTCATTCGATAAGTGAGGCTCTTTATTTTGGTAATTATATTATTGGAACAGAGGGCATAATGAGTATGAAAGATGTTACTGATAATGGCAAATACGGAGTTACCCTGAAATCGGATGATGATGCGGCTTTGGCGGCTACTTTTCAAAAATTGATAGATGATGATTCTCAGTTATCTGCTCTTTATCCCGAGATTGTAAACTTCTCTCGTAAGTATTTTGTTTGGTCTAATATTATTGGCAAAGTGAACGAACAAATAAATAATAATAAGTAAGATGCAAGGCGGTTTAAGATTAACAGGAACACAGAAACAATCGGGGGGTGATAATCCTTTGGTTAGTGTTATTACTGTTGTATATAATGGTGCTAAGCATGTAGAGCAGACTATTACCAGTGTTTTAAACCAATCGTACAAAAACGTAGAATATATTATTATTGATGGAGGATCGACCGACGGAACTGTAGATATTATAAAGCGCTATGAGGATAAAATAGATTATTGGCAAAGTGAACGTGATGGCGGAATTTATTTTGCGATGAACAAAGGCATTTCGTTAGCTAAAGGAGAATTGATTGGGATACTTAATGCGGATGATTTTTATTTGCCTGATACGATAGAGAAAATAATTGCGGCTGATAAAAATGCTCATGCTGATATATATCATGGAGACATGCAGTATATAACAGAAAATGCTCATAAGCTATCCGTTGCAAAGCCTGATATTACTAAAATGGATGAGATGCCGGCCATTTTTCATCCGACTTGTTTTGTAAGAAAGTCGGTTTACGATAAGGCGGGTGTTTTTGATACTCAGTATAAAATATCAGCTGATTATGATTTTTTGCTACGTTGTTTAGAGAAAAATTTCTCTTTTCATTATATACCAGAAGCACTTACTTGTTTTAGATTGGGTGGCATGAGTGGCTCATGTGCCAGCAATATAGAGGGGTATAAGATTATGAAGTTTCACCAAACAGGACATCATAAGAAAATTATTTTGAGGACTATAAAATGTTATGTAAAGACATTCATTAAAAAAATTATACATTTGAAAAGAAGCAAATGATTTCTTTAATTATTTATATAGAAGCTGTATTTCGTAACCTATCTTCGAGATGGAAGGGTAGGTTGCTAAAACTATATCTTGTTTTGCATGGTTGCAAAGTGGGCAAAGGATTGAAGTGCGCAGGTTTTCCTTATTTTAAAAGCTTCCCGAATAAAAATGTATTTATTGGTGATTATGTTGATTTGGGTAGAAATAACACCTTTGAACTTTCGAAAGAGGGAAAAATTATTTTAGAAGACTATGTGCTTTTTCATCAGAATATTTTGATTAGTTGCAATAAGGAAATTAAAATTGGTAAATGGGCCGCACTTGCTGAAAATGTAAGCGTTAGAGATGGTAACCATAAGTTTGCTAAAAACGAATATTATAGAAAACAAGAAGGTGTTGCAGAGGCTATTGAAATTGGAGAAGACGCCGGGATTTCGGCGGGATGTGTGGTGTTGATGGGGTCTAAAATTGCAAAAGGAGTTTTTATTGGATCTAACTCGGTGGTAACCAGAAAAACTATTACTGAGGAATATGGAATTTATGCAGGCAACCCAATAAAGTTAATTACTAAAAGAGAATAATTTTCAGAATGACGGACAAGAGTAAAGTGGTGAAGGAGCTTTTTGAAAATACAGAGCTCTATTTAACATACGATTATAACCTACAAATACGTAAAGAAACTGTTGGGGCATTTACTGAAGGGAAGAATTTTAATCATATACTGGATATTCCATCAGGTACCGGTGCCATGTCGATTCCTTTATTGGATAGAACTGACAGGTTAAGTTTGTTGGATATATCATCGAACATGATTGCCATTGCTAAGAAAAATATTCCTGAAAAATATGTAGATAAAACCGATGCTGTTAATGCAGATTTTTTTGAACTTGATTTGCCTAAAAACTCGTACGACTTAATTATATGTTTAGGTTTATTGGCACATGTAAACTCACCTGAACAGCTAATTAATAAGATAGCCGATTTACTTAAACCGGGTGGGTTGCTTATAATACAGAATACAGACTCATCTCATTTTTATAGTTATTTAATTCGATTGTATTTGGGAGCTAAAAATTTGATTAGAAAGCAATCGTACAAACTAAATAGTGTGCCTGCTAAATTTATAGAAGGAAAATTAAGAGAAAATAATTTGGAGTTGCAGAAGAGTTATCGTTATAATCAGTCTTTCTTAGGGTTTTCTAATCTATTTAGTAATGAAAAGAAATATCAACTTACCTCTAATTTTTTTGGTAATGCAAAGCAACCAAAGAATCAATCTTTTGGAAGTGACTATACATACTTGTTTAGAAAGAAGCAATAGACTTGGATTCTGATAAAAAAATAAAACTGTTGGTTATACCGGACCTCTTTCCAAAATTTGAAGGAGATGCGCAGGGAATTTTTATTTTAGATTATTTAAAAGCTGTAAAAGATTATTGCACTACAAATGTTTTGTTTTTGCGTTTGGTTGGCAAAAAAGGACTTACTGTAGATGCTAATGACGATTATACTACTTATAGATACTGCGTATCATCAAAAAAAATACCTGCTTTTTTAAAACCTTTTGCGTATTTAATTTGGTTTATAAGAGGGTATCGGTTGGGTAAAAAATTTACTGATACAGATATTATACATTCACATGGGAGTATTTTAAGTGGTACACTAAGTTATATTTTGTCTAAAAAGCTGAAAGTGCCTTTTATTATAACGGAGCATCAGGGGCCATTTTCGATGACATCGGATAATTTTTGGAAACTACGTTGGACAAGGTTTATTATGCAAAAGGCGGATGCCGTGCTAACTGTAAGTGACCATTTAAAACAGGAGATTTTAAATAGTGGCATTCATCCGAAAAAAATAATTGTTACTTATAACCCTGTAGATACAGATTTGTTTCAGCCAAAAACTAATACTGAGATAACAAACAATATACTGTTTGTTGGCAGGCTAGATAATTTTAAAGGAGGATTACGCTGTGTTAAAGCATTTGAAAAGATAACGGAGAAATACCCTTTGTTTACATTTACCATAGTTGGAGATGGCGAAGATTATGTGCCTATAAAAAATTATATTAAGGGTAAGCCCTTTAAAGAGAGAATTATTTTAAAGGGAGGTTTATCAAAAGTAGAGATTGCCAAGGAAATGCAAAAAGCTGATTTTTTTGTTTTCCCCAGCAGGCACGAGAGCTTTGGTTTGGTTATAGCAGAAGCTATATCCTGCGGTTTGCCGGTTATTGTTGGTAACCAAACTGCCCCGAAAGAATATGTAAGTAAAGATTGCGGATTGCTTGTTCCGCCTGATGATATAGATGCTATGGCTAATGCTATGGAGCAATTACTAGGTACATTTACCAGCTATAATGCAAGTGTTATGCATCAGCAAATGGTAGCTGATTTTGGCTTTGATGCTTTTGGAAAAAGGTTGAAATTTATCTACGAAGAAGGTTACAAATAAACATTCGTTTGTTTGTATTTTTAGTATAGTTTTAGTTGTCATTATCTGTTAAAATTGCTAATAAATGGTACTTTTATAGCATATGTGTGGCATTGCAGGAATTGTAAGTTTGGAAGGGGTAAATCCTATTGATTTACATAAAATGTCGAGCATTTTGAAGCACAGAGGGCCTGATGATGAGGGTTTTTTACTTTTAGGTACAAATTCAAAAAACTTTAAAGGAAAAGATACCATTAAGGAACTTCCTGATTTGACACTTATACAAGATGCTAATTTAGAAGCTGATAATGTATTAGGGTTAGTTCATAGGCGTTTATCTATTTTAGATTTGTCTCCATTAGGGCATCAGCCTATGCTATACGCTAATGGGAAGTACCAACTTGTTTTTAACGGAGAGATTTATAATTACAAAGAGATTAGAGAAGAGTTAAAAAAGACGGGGTATCAATTTATATCTGATAGTGATACTGAAGTCATACTAGCATCTTACCATAAATGGGGGAAGGATTGTGTAGCTAAATTTGTAGGGATGTGGACTTTTGCTTTGGTGGATGTGGAGAAAAGAGAATTGTTTTTATCGCGCGATCGTTTTGGTATAAAACCATTATACTATGCAAGTGTGAAAAACAAACTTGCCTTTGCATCTGA
>DATHOW010000132.1:0-8173 GCA_035484495.1 Bacteroidia bacterium
ACAAAAAGCCTCAATTTTATTGGGGCTTTTTTATTTATGTGGGTTGAGTACTAAGTTTGTATTTGAGATGAAAAAATAGTTTCTTTAAACTCCATAAAGATTTTACCAGTATGAAGAAACTACTTGTGTTCCCAATTATAATGCTGATGAGTTTTTGCTTTTTAGATACCGGCAAAGATGCTTATGTTTTATATGACGGTAAAGGAAAAAAAACTGATTATGCGCAATTATTAGCCGAAGCTAAAAAAGTCGATATTGTTTTATTTGGTGAGTTGCACGATAACCCGATAAGCCATTGGCTGGAAAGAGAATTAGCGGAAGATTTATATACCGACGTAAAAGATAAATTGATTTTGGGAGCTGAAATGTTTGAAGCTGATGACCAAATTGCTATTAATGAATATTTAGCCGGCAGGATAAGTGATAAAACTTTAAAAGACGAAGTTAAATTGTGGAATAACTACGCAACCGATTATAAACCTTTGTTAGAATTTGCAAAAAAAAATAAGCTAAAATTTGTTGCAGCTAACGTGCCAAGGAGATATGCCAATATGGTTTACTTGCGTGGCATGCCTGTGTTAGACAGCATAGATGCTGATGCAAAAAAATGGATGGCACCCTTGCCTATAAAATACGATAGCACGCTGAAATGTTATAAAGAGATTTATGAAAATGCGGGAGGACATGGCGGGCAAAATCTTCCGAAATCGCAGGCGGTGAAAGATGCTACGATGGCTTATTTTATTTTAAAGAATTGGACTAAGGGTCAGCTTTTTGTGCATTACAACGGGGCTTATCATAGCAACAATCACCAAGGGATAGTCTGGTATTTGAAGCAGCAAAACCCGGGGTTAAAAATATTGGTTATTTCATCGACCGAGCAAAAGAAAACAGATGTGTTAGAGGATGAAGCAAAGGGCACAGGCGATTTTATTATTTGTACGCCCGAAACCATGACAAAAACATACAAGTAATTTAGTGAACTATGTTTGAAAATGAAAAACAACAATTAGAAGCTGCAATAAAAGAACTGACGAAAGCTGTTTCTAAATTAATGGGACTGGTTGTTTTTTTACTAGTGCTTGTTGCTGCATTAATTTTTACCAGTGTAAATGGATTGCCGGAGTTATTTAAAAAGAAACCAGCCGATGAAACGAAAATAGATATACCGAAGAGTGGCTCTGAAGATAAAACAGCTGCAGTTGAAAAAAAATTGGATGTGTGGATAGCGCCTGATACATCAACTATTTTAAACGAGGTAAATAAAGATGCCATTTACTATGGGTATAAATTAATTAGTAACACAGCTTACTATTTAGGACCTAAAGGAAAAGTAACGTATATGAGTAATGGCATGAATTGCCAAAATTGCCATTTGAATGCAGGCACAAAACCTTTTGGAAATAATTATGGCGGTGTGGCATCTACGTATCCGAAATTTAGAGAGCGCTCGGGCAGTTTAGAAAATATTTATAAACGTGTGAACGATTGTTTTGAAAGAAGTTTGAATGGTAAAACACTAGATACATTAAGTACAGAAATGCAAGCCATTGTTGCTTATATAAAATGGTTAGGCAAAGATGTTGCCAAAGGAGAAAAACCAAAAGGTGCAGGCATTACCGAATTAGCTTATATGAAACGAGCGGCAGACCCTATACGGGGTAAAATAATTTATATGCAAAAATGCAAAAACTGTCATACCGAAATGGGGGAGGGTAAATTAACCGCGGATGGCATTACGTATCAGTATCCGCCGTTATGGGGGGCGCATAGTTATAATAATGGAGCGGGCTTGTATCGTTTATCGCGCTTTGCGGGATACATAAAAAGTAATATGCCGCAAGGCGTTACGTATGATAACCCACAGTTGAGTGATGAAGAAGCCTGGGATGTGGCTGCGTTTGTAAACTCGCAAGCGCGACCAGAAAAAGATTTGAGTAAAGACTGGCCAAAAATTTCGGGTAAACCGGTTGATAATCCGTTTGGACCGTATGCCGATAAGTTTAGCGAGATGCAACATAAATATGGTCCGTTTGAACCAATTGCACAAATGAAGAAAAAACAAATAAAAAAATAACATGAATATTTTAACACAACCCTGGCCCTGGTATATTAGTGGTCCGCTTATTGGACTGATGGTACCAGCCTTACTAATATTAGGTAATAAAGCATTTGGTATTTCATCGAGCTTGCGCCATATATGTGCATCGTGCATTCCGAACAAAGTGAAATTTTTTGATTATGATTGGAAAAACGAATCGTGGAATTTAATTTTTGTATTGGGTGTTGCCATTGGCGGCTTAATTGCCGGCTTTTTTCTGGCTAATCCAAATCCGGTACAATTATCGGATGCAGCCATTGCCAGCATGAATGAAATGGGAATAAAAAATTATTCGGGATTAGTGCCGAGTGATGTTTTTAATTTTGCTTCGCTTTTTACTTTACGCGGATTTATACTGATGGTTGTTGGTGGTTTTTTTGTGGGCTTTGGTACACGTTACGCAGGTGGTTGCACATCGGGGCACGCTATTATGGGTTTATCAAACTTACAGTGGCCTTCGTTAATTGCAACCTGTTGTTTTTTTGGCGGCGGTTTGCTTATGACCTGGGTAATTCTTCCTTATATTATAAACCTATAAAATTACGATGATGAAAAATTTAAAATTTTTAGTACTTGGCATTGTTTTCGGTATCATTTTAATTAAGGCAGAAGTTATTTCGTGGTTTCGTATTCAGGAAATGTTTCGCTTTCAATCTTTCCACATGTATGGCATAATTTGTTCGGCTATTGTTGTGGGATTAATTTCGATACAGTTGATTAAAAAATTTAATGTAAAAACAATTTCGGGTGATGAAATTAAAATTGCGCCGAAAGAATTTAATAAAGGAAATATTATTGGCGGGTTTATATTTGGACTTGGCTGGGCGATGACAGGCGCTTGTCCGGGACCATTGTATGCTTTAATAGGCAGTGGTATATTAGTTGTAGCCGTTGTTTTATTGAGTGCCATTTTTGGAACTTTTATTTATGGTGTACTAAGAGATAAACTACCACACTAAGAAAAAAATTATGAGCGAACATAAAAAAAATTGTGCCTGCGGTTGTAAAGACCAACTGATACCCGAAGGAGTTTCGAGAAAAGATTTTTTGCGAAAAATTGGTGCGGCTACCATTGGGATGGGCTTGACTCCGTTGGCATCGTTTGCAATGATAGAGGAGGGTAAGGCACAAGAGATTACAAAAAGCAAAACCATTAAAGATGGTAAAGCGCAAAAAATTACCTTGTTGCACACCACAGACATACATGGACAAATAAATGTACACGATGAGTTTTTTTGGGAAAATGGAAAACCGAGTTTTAAAAAACGCGGCGGCTTTGCCCATTTAAAAACGATGGTAAATGAATTGCGAAAGCAAAACCCCAACACCTTGTTGTTAGATGGTGGAGATTGTTTTCAGGGAAGTGGTATTGCGGCCATGAGTGAGGGGCAAGCATTAATTCCGTTAATGAATAATTTGAATTACGATTTAGTTTTACCGGGTAACTGGGAAGTTGTGTATGGCAAGCAAATGTTGCTAAAAGATTTAGGTGGCTATAACGCACGCAAAATATGTGCTAATATGTTTAATGATGATGTGGATGCAGATTTGATGTTTCAGCCATACAGTATATTTTACATTGGGGGCATAAAAATTGGCTTTGTTGGTTATAATGACCCATTGACTCCGATTAGGCAATCGCCGGATTATAGCAAAGGAATAAAATTTTGCGACCCTGAAAAAAACTTAGCTAAGTATGTGAAAATATTGAAAGAGCAGGAGCAATGTAAACTGGTATTTGTGATGTCGCACATGGGCTTGGCGCAACAATTAAATTTGGCATCGCAACCATACGCAGATGGTGTTGATTATATTTTAGGTGCTGATACGCATGAACGTATACGCGAACCCTTGCAGGGCAAGTACGCTAAAGTTACCGAGCCGGGTGCCTTTGCATCGTTTATTGGTAAGTTGGATATTGTGATAGAGAACGGAAAAATAAAAGAAGAATCGTATGAGTTGTTGGATGTTGACCCGGAGAAATATAAAGCAGATGCGGAGATGAACCAATTGGTAGAGCAAGTTAGTAAACCCTATGAAAAAGAATTAAAACGAGTGATAGGGAAGACAAAGACTATACTGCAGCGAAATTATATATTGGAAACACCCATGGATAATTTGATTACAGATGCCTTGATGTGGAAATTGAAAACAGATGTTACTATATCGAACGGATTTAGATTTGGTACGCCTTTATTACCGGATGCTAAAACGGGACTTGCTGATATTACAAAAGATTATTTATGGAGCATGTTGCCTGTTAACTCGAAAGTAAAAACAGGAGAAGTAACGGGGCAACAAATATTAAATTGGTTAGAGAAAGAATTAGAAAACACATTTGCCAAAGACCCTACTAAGCGTTTTGGTGGTTGGTTTGTGCGTTTTAATGGCATGCAGGTAACGCTTACTATTGGAAACGAAAAAGGGAAACGCGTACAATCGGTAACGATTAAAGATAAACCACTAGCAGTAGAAAAAATATACAGCATAACTGCTTGCGAGCGTGATGGAGACCCTGCTACCATGTTGTGCCGTATGCCCAATGTAAGTAATCCTGTTACTCAAAATTTACTTTTACATAATGTGTTAGAAGAATATTTAGCTGCGTTTTCGCCGGTGGCACCCAAGGTAGAAGGAAGAGTTATAGCTACCGATGCTTTACCTACTTTGTTGACGCAGGTTACACCGGGTACTAATTATCAGTTTAGGTAATTTATAACATAGTCTTTGTAAATAAAAAAGCCGTTCCTGTTGAGGAACGGCTTTTTAATTAAAGGATTACAGTAATTAATTGTTAACTACTATGCGCTTAACTATTTGTGCGTTATCAGAAATTATTTTTACAAAATAAACTCCGTTTGCTTGTGCATTTAGGTTAATAGTAGTTGTGTTATCGGTTGGTGTAACAGATACTAATTCGTTGCCTAAAACATCAACTACTGAAATAGTTTTAGCCTGATGGTTTGTTGTAACCACAAATACACCATTACTTGGATTTGGATAAACACTTACATTACTGCTGCTGTTGTGCTGCTCGATACCGGCAATACATGTAGTAGATACTGATTGTGTAACGGTAGCCATGTTTACACAACTATTTGCATCGGTACCCGTTACTGTGTAGGTTGTGGTAACCGTTGGTGTTATAACAATGGTGTTAGTAGTTGCGTTATTGCTCCAGGTATATGTTGTAGCACCACTACCGGTTAAAATAACCGAACGACCTTGACATACGATGCCTGCTGAATCGCTGGTTGCAGTTACAATTGGTAACTGGTTTACGGTTAATGTATAATTTCTTCTGGTTGTACAACCCATAGCCGTAGTACCTGTAACAGAATAAGTTGTTGTTATTGTAGGGGTAACGGAAATAGAAGACGTTGTTTCAGTTGTGCTCCAAGAATATGATGTAACAGTTACACTACCTGTAACAGCCGATAAGGTTGTTGTAGCACCTACACAAATTGGTGCTGCACTTGGGGTTACGGTTAGTGATGGGCGTGGATAAACAGTTATTAATTGAGTTATGCTGTTGATGCAACCATTTGCATCAACACCTGTTAAGGTGTATGTAGTAGTAACGTTAGGGCGAACAGAATAATTTGTTACTATATGAGTTCCGGGACTCCATGTATATGAAATTGCCGTACCAGTTGCTCTCAATGTATCTCTAGTAGAAGCACAAATACTATACGAGGTAGGAGTAATAGTTAAAGTTGGTAAAGCATTTACGGTGATGCTATCGGTAGTCCAGTTGGTGCAATTGTTTGCATCGGTTACGGTTACGGTATAATGTGTAGTAAGAGTTGGTGTAGGAGTGATAGACATGGTTGTTTCAGTCGTACTCCAGCTATATGATGTAGCTGTAGGAGCGTTAGCCGTTAATGTAGCTGGGGTGCCTGCACAAACAGTTGCTGAATTTGCTGTAACTGTTGGTAAAGCATTTACTGTAATACTGGTATACGGTGTTGTTACCATGCCATAACAACCGTTAGGGTTGGTAATTGTTACGCTATCTTTACCGGCTGTTTTAATAGTAATAGTTTGTGTAGTAGTAGTTCCGTCAGACCATAAGTAAGCAGAGCCTGCGCCTGCATCAAGAGTAACAGAATCGCCCATACAAAAAGTAGTGTTACCTGTTACAGTAAGTGTTGGCATAGGAGGCATGTAACCACCGCAATATGTACTTAATGTACCCGCAGCAGCTAGCCAGTTTGATGTAGCACCATTTAATGCAAAATTAGTAAGCGTTAAGTTGTTGCTGTTACCGCTGCTATCGGCTACTGTGGTTATGGTGCTATTATTACTTGCATCAACCCCTTCGTTAAAATTATAATAAGCAATTAGGCCGTTTACGGTTTCTTTTGGAGAACAAGATAAACGAGATTGAATTTCATTTTGGCAAAGTGGGCGGTTCCAAAAACGAACCTCATCAATAGTACCGTTAAAATTTTCGGTGCCTGCTTGGTCGGCTCCAATAACAAAAGAACCTGAAACAGCATTTGGTGCCGCTGTGTTGCTTGTTAATGTGTAAGCTACTCCATCTATATAAAGCATCCAGGTGCCTGAGTTACGTACTACTGACACCATGTTCCAACTACCCACAGTAAGTGTTGCTGTTGATTGCATAATGGCATTACCACCCAGTACAATTGATAATTGATTGCTGTTGCTATTATCTACAAATACCGCGTAACCCGAAGTAGCTGTGTTACCATTTGTTACAAGCATTTGGTTAGTGCTAGTTGTGCCTGCCCAATTAACACGAGCCTCTAGTGTTAGGTTATTGGTACGCGTGCTAAATACAGCGCTGCTGGCATAATCATCTACGCCATCAAAATTTAAGGCGGTGCCCGTTTGTGCATTTGCCCACTGAACGCCTGCAAGCATTAAACCGGCAGTGATAATTGAAAGTAATTGTTTTTTCATAGTATTTTTTAATTTGAACAAAGAAACGCACTTTAAATTAAAAACGCATAATTAATTAACATTATATGTTAAAAAATAGATGAATGAAAGAATGAAGTAGATTAGTGAAACTGGAGCGGGGTTTAACTTTTTTTATTATCTATAAAAGTTGTTCTTAGGCTAAAAAAATTACATTAGCTGATTGAAGCTACCAGTGACTATAACAACAACAAAACAACAACAATATGAAAAAAATAATTTTAAGTATGGCCTTGGCGCTTGCAACGAGTGGGTTGTTTGCACAGGCTTTTAGCGATGGCACTAATTTGGTATATGTTGGGTTTGGTTTGCCGCCCGGACAAAATGTAACTAAACAGTATGACCCTTATAGAAATTTTATTGATTATAAATTTTATAACTATGGCACCGTAGTTTTAAAGTACGAGCATGGTTTTCATAAATATTTTGGTTGTGGGTTGAATATGGAATATTCGAACTCATCAGCTAATTATAAATATGCTGATGTTGTTAACACAACTAATCTTTATCAGCATAAAATAAGCAGCAATATTATTGGCATGTATTTGAGGTTGAATGGGCATTTACCTATTGGTGAAAACCTTGATATATATGGTGGCTTTGGCTTAGGTTATTTATATACGATAAATAAATATACAGATACAAACCCTAATGCAATTACTAACAGTCAGCAAAACAGTAAGGTTTTAGATTTTAATTTTCAGGCAACCTTAGGTGTGCGTTACATGATTAAACCGAGCTTTGGCTTGTTTGGCGAAATAGGTTACGCAACTACTGTTTGTCAGCTTGGGCTTGCGTTTAAGTTTTAAGCGTTTTTATTTAATTGGGTTTGCTGTGTGCTGCTAAGGATTGATTAATCTGATTTTTATTTTTCTTAATTCTAACGCACAGACTCGCTCAAAAGTCCAGTGGACTTTTGCCGTCCTTAACGAAAAAGAAGCAAAAAGTCAAGACAAAACGAACGCTGCCGCACAAGGCCAGACGACCGCGGCGTTTTGTCGAGCCTGCCCTACTGTGCTAAGGGGAGATTAATTGCACAGGTGTTTGATGGGCTTATACCGCAGGATTTGTAATCCTGCGGAGCGCGGGAGTTGAATCTGTTACTGCAATTATAATTTGCTTATT
>DATHOW010000133.1:0-13482 GCA_035484495.1 Bacteroidia bacterium
AAACTTGTATCCTATCACACCAAATAATAGTATGATAAGGCTCATTACAATGGCAAGAACCGGTCTATTTATACTTGTGGATGAAATATTCATTCTTACCGATTATTTTTTATGTCCTTGTATTTTTACTTGCACATTTGGTTTCAGAGCCATAATGCCTTCTGTTGCCACTGTATCACCTTCTTTAAGCCCTTTTAAAACCTCAACAGATGTATCGTTACGAATCCCGGTTTCAATAAGAACCGAAACAGCTTTTCCGTTGCGCACTATATATGTTTTTTGCCCGTGCAAATCCGGAATTACAGCCATAGTTGGCATAATAACCGATTTATCTGATTTTAAAATCAATGTTACTTGCGCATAGGACCCGGGGAAAATTTCTCGTTTACTGTTTTCGCAAATGGCGCGTATTTTTAGTGAACGTGTAGCTGCGTCTATTTTAGGATCTATAGCATAAACTTTCCCCACATATGTATGTCCGGTTCCTTGAATTGTAATAAGAACCGTATCATTTAAATGCACAACTGCTGTGTATTTTTCAGGAACACTAAAATCTATCTTAATCGGGTTAAGTTGTTGTACAGATGCAATGATATCGGTCGGACTTACATTATTTCCTTCGCTTACGTTTTTTAAACCTATAACTCCGTTAAAAGGTGCGTGTATTTCGGTTTTTGCAATTTGTGCTTGTGTTAAATCAATATCGGCTTTAGTTTGTTGTACAGTAGATAAAGCTAAATCATACTCTTCCTGACTAACCCCTTTTACAGCAAGTAGGGCTTTTAAATCACGCTCTTTTTCTTCGTTTATTTTTTGTAAGGCTACTTGCTTTGCCAATTGAGCCTGCAAATCAGCGTCGTTTATTTTTACCAACAACTGGCCTTTTTCAACTTCGCCCCCTTCTTTAATTTGCATTGAAATTATTTTACCCGACACCTCGGGTTTTAAAATCGCCTCTTCGTTTGCCAATACGGTGCCCGATAAAATTAATTTATTCTCCACATTTCCTGTTTTTACAACAACTGCTTTAATTGTAACAACCGGGCCTTTACCCGCTTGCGGACCTGCTGCTTTTGTCTGTTTTGGCGATAGAAAAAATATTTTTATTAACGCCAAAGCAACTACAATTGAGCTAATGGTTATAAGTGTTTTTGCCTTCATATACTTTTACTAATTTTCTTTTTTGTTTTATAAACTATAACATGCGAGGAAGGAAAGTGTTCTATATTATGGTACACCTTAACGATAGCCTTACTAAAATCTTCTCTTTCTTTCGCGCTAAAACCTTTAAAAGCAATGTCGTTTAGCTCTTTTATTGTTTTGTGTATTTTAGGCAAAACCTTGTGTGCTTTTGGAGTAAGCCCTACAAAATACTCGCGCCTGTCTTTTGGGTTTTGCACCCGCTTAACCAAGCCTTTTTTAGTAAAGCTGTCTATTATTTTTACTACCGATACTTTATCTATTTGCAAAATATCAGATATATATTGTTGTGTACAATTTTTGTTTTCTTCTAATAAAATTAAAACAGAAAAGTTTTTCTCTATTTTTAAATGCTCTGTTTTAAGTGTAAGCGCGCCAAAATATGGTTTGGTTACCATCGAGCACAGCTTGCCCAGGGGCATGTTTTTGTATAATTTTTTTTCGTCTTTGCTCATGTTAAAACAGAGCGCAAAGTTAGTTAATAATATAAATAGTTAGTAATGCTAACTATTTAATAAGTGTTAAATAAATAAAATTAATTGGTGTTTGAATTAAGCTGCATGCCAAAAAAAGCTCCCATACTAAAACAGGCTTGCAATAAATAACCACCTGTGGGCGCATCCCAATTTAACATTTCGCCAATTGTATAATGGCGGGATAGTTTTTTTAATTGGAAGTCACTGTCAACCTCTTGTAATGAAACGCCCCCCACCGTAGAAATAGCTTCATCGATAGGTGCTACAGAGATTATTTGTAGGGGTAGTTTCTTTATTTTTTCAACAAGTTTGTTTGTGTCAACAAAATCTTCTTTACTTACAACACTTTTTAATAAAGCAACCTGTATTGGGCTTATGTTTAATTCTTCTTTTAAGATTGTGGTAAGTGTTTTATCCTTTTTAAGAATAAGTTTATTTTTAATTGCCTCGATAGATAAACTTGGTTTTAAATCCAAAAAAATATCAGCCGTTTTGCTTTCGTTTAATTGTTCGCGTATTTGTGGGCTTAAAGCATAAATAGCCCCACCCTCTATACCAAATTTCGTAATAACTACTTCGCCTTTTTTTTCTGCACCTTTACAAGTAATCGAAATATTTTTTAAACTTTTCCCCTCAGCTTGTTTTAAAAACTTATCGTCCCAGTTAATTTGATAGGCGCAGTTTGATGCTTGAAAAGGAATTATCTCGATTCCTTTCTGTGAAAATAGTTTACCCCAGCTTCCATCAGACCCTGTTTTTGCCCAGCTTGCACCACCTAAAGCAAAAATAATTATGTCTGCTTTTACAAAAACTTCTTCGTTATTGTGTTTTATAATAAGTTCGTTCTTATTATTCCAACCCTTCCATTCATGTTTTGTTTTTAGTTGAACATTTTTGTTTTTTAACTCATTCAATATAGCATTTAACACATCTATTGGTTTTGTGCCTTTTGTTGGGAAAATTCTTTTGCTTGTTCCTGTGTGCGTTTCAACCCCAATTTGTTTTAACCAATTACATAAATCTATGTTTGTAAACGAGCGAAGACTTTTTTCTAAAAAAGATTGTGGGGTGTAGCGTGTTATAAATTGCTCTATATTCTCTGAATGAGTTAAATTAAATCCTCCATCGCCTGCCACTAAAAATTTACGGGCCGGGGCATAATTTTTTTCATAAATGGTTACATCAAACATTTTTTCGTTTAATGTAGCCGCTAACATTAATGCAGCGGGACCACAACCAATTATAGCTACTGATTTTCTACTTGTTTGCACAGATTAAAAAAAATCTTTTAACCCTTTAAAGTAAATCGTGTTCCAACCATCAACAATATCTGCATAAGCTTCGTCGGGTATATTGCTATGGTGTAATTCAACTGAAGTGCCGTCTTTGTGGTTGTGTAATTTTAACGTTACAATTGATGGTGTTTCTTCGTCCTCACCAAAATACCACTGCTGTACTATTTTTTTGTTTTCAATAAACTCTAGGTTTTTACCCACTATGCTGTCGCCCAGTATAGAAAACTCGCTGCCCACCTCTGTGCTCATTACCGCACCCTCTTCGCCTGTCCATAAACCAATAGTAAAAGGGTTTGTAAGCGCAATGTAAACCTCGTCAACAGGGCCGTTTATTGTGTAATAATTTTTGAACTCTTTCATTCTATAATTTATGGGTAAGTAATCAAATGTAATTTATTTTTTCTTTAGGGGTTTTAGTAAATCATCCAAACCGTTCATTTTAATTTCTAACATGGTTTGTAAAAGCGCACCCAATTTACCCTCAGGAAATCCCTTGCGGTTAAACCACTCTAAATAAGATACGGGTAAATCGCACAATAACATCCCTTTAAATTTGCCAAAGGGCATTTTCATTTCTACTAATTGCAAAAGTAGTTGAGGGTTTGGCAACATAGTTTTTTAAATAATCGCCCCTAAATAAGTGGTTTTTTGGGGTTTAAGCTTGTTTTTAACAAAAAAATTCAGAATCTATGTGAAATAAAGTTTTATTATTGTTTAGCTAAAAAGTTTACAATAAGATAACTTTAAACCAAGTGTACACTAAAACAGAATAAAATACTTTTGCTTAAAAACCAAAGTGAACATCCTAGGGGGTTTTTATATCCTTAACCACTTTCATAAAACATATTTGCATACATAGTTTTAAAAATGAAAGTGGGCTTAAATAAAAAAAATAACCTTATTGCTTTTCCTGTTACCGGCTTATTTGTCTTGCTGTTTATTTTTTCATTTACCACTCATCAAACGGCAAAAGCTCAGCCTTGTATAAACGCTTTTCCACACGTTGAAGATTTTGAAGCGGGTCCGGTTTGGACCAGCAATATGTTTTATGCTGCTAATGATTGGGCTTGGGGTACACCTGCACACGCTGTAATAAGTACAGCCGGTAGTGGTACTAAATCATGGTGTCTTGGTGGATTAACAGGTGCTTTTTATCAATTCAATGAACAATCATGGGTACAAAGTCCTTGTTACGATTTTACAACTCTTCAGTATCCGCATATTTGGTTAAAGGTCTTTTGGGAAAGCGAGTGGAAGTATGACGGCACAAAACTTCAATCTTCGATTGACAACGGGGCCACATGGCAAACCATAGGTGCTTTTGGTGATGCAAATGATTGCAACACAATAAACTGGTATAACACCAACTCTACTTCATCTTACTCTTCAGGTACTATTACGGGGGGTGGAGCAAAACCTATTTGGTTTCCGGCAACAGACCCTACGGCTAAACACGCTTGGGCAGGAAACACACATCCGGTAGATGTAGCCGACGACCCCACCCATATCGGGGTAACTTGTTATTCTGGCCATGGCTCTACAAAGTGGTTAACAGCACAACACTGCTTAACTGGTTTGGCAGGAAAACCTAGTGTAATTTTCAGAATAACATTCTCTTGTGGTTATGCTTGTAATGGTTACGATGGGTTTGCTTTTGATTCAGTAGCTATTGGAAACGGAATTATAAATACAACAACCATAACCCCTACTTGTGGTGGTGGTAACACCATAAACTTTAATTCGGGCGCAAAGGCTTGCCCTACAACTACTTGGGCTTGGAATTTTGGAGATGCCGCATCAGGCGCAAGCAACACATCGGCAGCCGAAAACCCATCACATATTTTTAGTGGCCCCGGTACTTATACTGTAGGCGTTGTAGCGTCGGGTGGCGCTTGCAACCCACCGGGAACAGCTACTACGGTTGTGCATGTTCTAGGTGCATCTATTACTTCGTTTACTAATGCAACGTGTTCTGTATTAGGTTCTGCAACAGCTTTGGCAACAGGTGGAACGACCCCTACTTATTCCTGGTCTAACGGAAATAGCGGAGTAACAGCAACAGGTTTAAGCGCAAATACATATACTGTTTTTGTAACCGACCCCGCCGCGTGCCCAACTCAAACAACCGTAACTATTACACAACCAACCCCCATAGTTGTAACTTTATCAAGCACACCGGCAAGCTGCAGCTCTAACAACGGAAGCGCCACCGCAACATCTGTTACCGGTGGGACAGGAGCGGGAACATATACTTACTCATGGGCCCCAAGCGGAGGAACAGGAACAACGGCCCCTAATTTAGCAACCGGTTTTTACACCTTAACCGTTACTGATGCTAACTCGTGTACAGGAACACAAACAGTACAAGTAGCCAACAGTTCGGGTCCGGTGGTTACTGTATCATCAACCAGCGTAACTTGTAATGGAGGAACCAATGGTGTTGGCACAACTACTGTTACCGGAGGTGCTACCCCTATTACATATTCGTGGTCTCCTATAGGTGGTACTGGTCCAACAGCGTCTAATTTACCAAAAGGCACTTATACAATTGTCGTAACAGACGCAAGTCCTTGTTCTGTTACTAATGTAATTACTATTGCTGAACCGCCCGCCATAACTACCGTAACATCTAATACAGCTGCTACCTGTGGTGGGCATAACGGAATGGCAAGTGTAGTTGTTTCGGGTGGTGTATCACCCTATACTTATACTTGGAGTCCAACAGGAGGTAACACAGCAAATGCAACCGGTTTAGGTCAAGGAACATATACTATTAATGGGACCGATGCTAATGCCTGTACTTATTCAACATCAGTTACCGTGTCGCAACAATCAGCAGTTGTTGTAACCGTAACAAGTACACCGGCAAGTTGTGGAAATAATAATGGAACAGCTACCGCATCTGCTACAGGTGGTTTCCCTGCACAAACCGGATATGTATATAATTGGACAACAGTTACAAGTACTGTGTCTATAGCATCCACAGCAACAGCATCTAATTTAGCTCCCGGTATTTATGCTGTTTCAGTGGCAGATTCACTTGGGTGTGCAACAACCAAAACAGTAACTGTTGATAATTTCCCGTCTCCTGTTTTAAGTATAGCGTCAACCGATATTAGTTGCAACGGTCTTTCTGATGGTAGTGCTACCGTTAGTATAAATGCAGGAACAGGTACGGGACCTTTTACTTACACGTGGTCAACTGCCGGCGGAATTGATTCAATAATAGGTGGTTTATCACAAGGAACTTATACTGTTAATGTTACCGATGTTGCTACGTGTACGGCATCAATATCAATTACAATAAACCAACCGCCACCCCTTACTGTTACAGCAACAGGAGCACCTGCTACTTGTGGAAATCCTAATGGAAGCACAAGTTGTACTGCCGGAGGAGGAACTCCTGGTTACACGTACACCTGGACTCCGACCGGAGGAAACAATACAACGACAACTAATTTGCCGGGTAACATTATATATACTGTTACAGTAAAAGATAATCATAGCTGTTTGCAAACAGCAACTTATTCGGTTGCAGGAACGCCTGCATTGTCATTATCTGTACCAACAACTACTAATGTTACTTGTAATGGCGGAAGTGATGGTGCTATTTCTGTAACTCATGGTGGGGGAACAGGTGTTATATCATATACCTGGATTCCAAGTGGTGGAACTGATTCAACCGCAAGTAATTTAACTGCAAGTGTTGGGGGCACAACTTATACTGTATTAGCAATAGACGCTGTTGGTTGCCCCGCTAGTGCAACAGCAACTATAACTGAACCGCCGCCTGTTATTGTAACAACAACAGGGCAAACCATTTGTAATGGACAAACAGCAATTGCAACAGCAACAGCTTCTGGTGGAAATGGTGGAGCTTATACATTTCCACCACCAACAACTTATACATGGGTAGCTACAAGTCCAAATAACGCAACATTAAGTGTTAGCCCACCGCCAGGCAGTATTGTTTATACAGTAGCCGCCCAAGATGTTAAAGGTTGCCCTAGCCTCACAGTCACCGTTACAGTAACCGTTCGAAATCCGCTAGAAATTACTGTAACTAAAGATACTACCGTTTGTCCTGGGAAAATAGTTGGCCTAACCACCATAATAGAAACCGGGGGGTTAGGAGCGGGCAATTATACGGTAACCTGGCTGCCCTCTGGTTTTGTAGGAAATCCGCTAATTGACACAACTACAACACCAAACACTACTACAACATATACCGCAATATTATCAGATGGCTGTACTGTTGCTACCGACTCAGCAATAGTATCTGTTTCTACTTATGATGTTCCAAAAATAACTTATACCGCTACCCCCATAGCGGGCTGCGCTCCATTAACGTCAAGTTTTTCTCCGCCCGTTGGAAACGGCATTGCTGTTAATAGTTGGTCGTGGGATTTTGGCGACGGAACTTCTGGTTCTGCAACAAACAACACGACCCACACTTA
Source organism: Bacteroidia bacterium (assembly GCA_035484495.1). GTDB lineage: Bacteria > Bacteroidota > Bacteroidia > B-17B0 > Aurantibacillaceae > PALSA-968. The sequence goes on from DATHOW010000133.1 coordinate 7,429, forward strand.
TTATACACCCGGCATATATCAGCCAATATTGCATGGAATGTATGTAAATGCAAATGGAACCCAGTGTCCAGATTCATCAGGGTTTGTCGATAACATAACCGTTTATTCACAACCACATGCAGATTTTACTGCATCAACATTTGAAACAGATGTTTATGATAACACTATTAATTTCACTAATTTATCTACGGGTGTAATTACATCTAACTCGTGGGAGTTCTTGGGTCAAAATTACGGAACGGGCACACAAAATGCTTCGTATACATTTTATCCGGAGGGAACTTATTCGGTAACTTTGGTCGTAATAAACATACAGGGTTGTATAGATTCTATTACAAAAGAAATAATTATAAAACCTATTTTCACCTTTTACGCACCCAATTGTGTTACACCTAATGGTGATGGCAAAAACGAACATTTTTTACCAGAAGGAACTGGTTGGGATGATAGCCGATATAATTTATGGATATTTGATAGATGGGGTGTTATGTTTCATCACACAACAAATCCTTACCAAGGATGGGATGGGACTAAAAACAACAATGCGGTACAAGAGGACACCTACGTTTGGAAGGTCGATATATATGACGTATTTGGAAAACCCCATCAGTATAAGGGCATTGTATCTGTAGTCAGATAATTATTTTCTTTTTTTTACGTCTAACATTTCTGCAAGTTTACCCGCCATACAGGTTGACATCGGTTGTTTTTTTGCAACAATATACTTTACCCAAATTTTTGTTTTGTCTTTTTTAAACTCATCGGCTAATTTATCAGGCGCAATTTTTGTTTTTGCTTTATCGGTAAGCTCAATTAAATAACCACAACCTTCTACTTTATAATGAATAACAAGAGCCTTTACGTAGCCTTCTTTTTCGTAATTTGTTTTTTGTTTTTTTTCTTGGGCGTTTACTTTAAAAGTAAACAATGAAAAAGCGATTGTAAACAGGGTTATGATGCGAAACATAATTTGATATATTTGTTATGTACCAAAACTACAAAATTGAGTTCAATTAGTAATTCTAAAATAATTGCCTTGCTTGCGGGTCCGCTTACCTGCATTTTATTTGTATTCTTTATTTCATTAGACGATAAAAATCCACACATCTCCTATATGGCAGGCATTACGCTGTGGATTTCCATTTGGTGGTTTACAGAAGCCGTGCATTTAGCAGTTACCGCTTTAATTCCTTTCTTGTTTATTCCCTTATTAGGAATTGGCGAGGCAAAAATTGTTGCGCAGCAGTATTCTGATAGCATTATCTTTTTATTTCTGGGTGGATTTATGATTGCTTTTGCTATCGAAAAATACGATTTGCATAGGCGCGTTGCTTTAAAAATATTATCCATTGTGGGGCATAATCCAAAAAGTGTTTTGTTCGGCATTATGCTTTCTACTTATTTAATCTCTAATTGGATTTCTAATACTGCAACCACCATGATGTTATTTGGGGCCGTATTGGCTTTGATAACCGAAATGGAAAAACACATTTCTAAAAACCAACAAAAATTTGCTGCCGCCATGTTACTTGCCCTTGCTTATAGTGCCACCATTGGCGGAATGGCAACACCGGTAGGAACGCCACCAAATATGTTTTTCTTTAAAGAATATTTAAAAAACTTTCCCGATTTACATGATTTAAATTTTTTAAAATGGGCCGCTATTGGATATCCATTATCGTTTGCATTTTTATTGGCAACCTATTTTGTGCTTAGTAAATACTTTTTAAAAGAAGTAAGTTGTAAAGAATTAGAAAAAAACTTTTTCCAAAAAGCTTATCAATCATTGGGGAAAATTAGCTACGAGCAAAAAGTGATTTTTACCGTGTTTGGGGTCTGCGTATTACTTTGGTTTAGTAGGGAGGATTTAATTTTTGATTCCTTTACATTTAAGGGTTGGAAAAACATTTTTCCAAACACTAAAGCTTTAGATGATGGTAGTGTAGCCATAGCGGCTGCTTTGCTTTTGTTTCTAATTCCATCAAAAATAAACAGAGGCGAAGCTTTACTTGTTTGGGAAGACGCAAAAAAAATTCGCTATGATATTATTTTACTTTTTGGAAGCGGCTTTGCTTTGGCTTATGGTTTCGAACAATCGGGTTTAAGTGACTGGCTAGCGTTTAGATTAGTGTTTATGAAGAATGTACCAACCGTATTATTAATTGGCGGCATTTGTGTAATTGTAACTATTATAAGTGAGTTTGCCAGCAACATTGCCAGTATTCAGCTTTGTATCCCTATTATGATTTCTTTACAAAAAGAAATTCACGTGCACCCTCTTTTACTTATGATGCCGGCTACTTTTGCAGCATCCCTAGGTTTTATGTTACCGGTTGCTACTGCGGCTAACACCATTGTATTTGGTACAAACAAGATTGTTATTCGAGATATGCTTAAAGTTGGTCTTCTATTAGATGCCATCGGCATTTTAATTATTACGCTGTTCACTTATTTTTATTTGAGATAAAAATAGCCCCACATTTCTGCGAGGCTATTTTTACTATTATCTACTTAACCGCTATCGGCAAATCTTTTGGAGCTTTTATAGTATAAGCAAAGTTTATGTGTTTCGTGTCTTTTGCTTTAATGGTTTGTCGCCAGGTTAAAATTCCGGTCGCTTCTTCATAGCTTGCATTAGCTATATTGTCTTTCGTTATAACAACGTCTTTTCCGTGAGTAATGGGTAATTGGTCTTTAACTTCTATTTCTATGTTTTTTGTATTGCCGTTTTTCATGGTTATTTCATAAGCAAAAGAGTAAACCTTGTCATCATTTAATAATTTTTCTTTGCTTTTGTCTTTTTGCTTCACGCGTTTTACAACCACGTTATCGTCTTTTCCCAAGGTTAAATTCAGCGTATCGTTTGTTGTGGCGGGGTTTATATAGGTTTGCCCTACATAGGTTCCTGCATAAAACACGCTTGCTTTACCCGGTAATAAATTTAGGTCTTCCCAACCTGTTACACAGGCTAATAAATAAGCTGTAACATCTACTTTAGGAACAGTTTTATAAATGTATTTGGTATCTAAATCTTTTTGTAAAACCGACACAGTGTGTTTTTTATTATCCGAAGCAATGGTATAAGGCAATTTAATTTCAAACGTTGCCTGCACTTGCTGGTCGTTTGTGGTAACATAGTTATATGCTTCTTTTGCCTGCTCTTGTTCCTCTCTATACTCATCATTTTTTTCGGTTGTTGTTGTTGCGCCTGTATTAGCAAGCGCCTGTGTAGAAGGAGCGGCCATATAAGCTTTTTTTGATTTCTCATAATCATATTGATGAACAGGTTTAATTACATCCAAATACCAGCTATATAATTCGGGTGCACTTAAATTACATTGTGGTGTTCCGGTAGAGAGAACCAATTTTACATTGCTCCAATCTGTATTTGTATGTTGGTATATTACACCCTTATAGGTTAGTTTTACTTGCGATTCAACACCCTCGGTACGTAAGTCATACATGGGCTCCCAGCCTGCGGTGTTTACAAAATAATTTACATTAATGCTTGCTTGTGTTACCACATCCGAAATTATGCTTACCGTAATTTGATGGTTTGTTTTATATATTGAAGAAATGTCTTGTTCTCCTAAATCAGCATTTACGCCATTTAATCTATTCTGTAGGTTTTGTTTAATAAGGCTAAGTTGATCGCCTTCTTTTTTAAGTAAATGCAAATCGTTGTAGATTATCGTTAGTTTTTCCTGCAAATAATTTAGACCATCTTTTAAAAAAGATAAAGAGTCTTTTTTTGCTTCACCTTTAAACAAACGGTAATTTAGTAAAACTGTTTTTTCGGTGTTTAAAATCTCTTTACGGTAATTTATTTCCTCGGTTTTATAATCAATCAAGGCTAAAGAATCTTTTATTTGTTTTATCAGTTTTACATATTTAAAATCGGCTGTATTTTTCAGTTTATCTAAATCCGGCATTTTATCAATATACTCGCTTTCGGTAATAATAAAACTGCCGTTGCCGCCAACCTGTATACTATTAGTGCTTACTCCTTCTTCAAGCCAATCAAATGTTATTTTGTTTTCTCCGGCAACCAGGGTGGTTTGTGCTTGCCTGAAAATTTGAGCTCCGTTTTTATATACAATAACTTTTTCGGGTTTTGTTTTAACGGTTTTTTCGGTTTCGCCGGCTCTTACATTTAAGAACAAACAAACCATGGCAGATAAAATTAATTGCGTTTTCATAGGGTCTTATTTTTAATTGTTTCTATTGAGATGCGCATATAAAGCTAATTCCATAAATAATTTTTACTTTTAATGAAATATTTTGGAAACCATTAGTCATACCCAATTAACCGACACCGAATTGCTTGATAAATACAGGCAAACCGGTAATAAAGTTTTTGTGGGGGTTTTATACAAGCGCTACTCGCACTTGGTATTTGGTTTGTGTATGAAGTATTTTAAAGACCAAGACCAAGCGTACGACACAAGCGTTAATATTTTTACCAAATTATTTGACGACCTTAAGAAGCACAAGGTTGAGTATTTTAAAAGCTGGCTTTTTACTTATAGTAAGAATTTTTGTTTAATGCAGCTTCGTTCGGCACAAAGCAACTTAAAGCGTGCGCTTGAATATGAGAAAGATTTTAAGGTTTTTATGGAAAACACCGAAGAAACGCATCTACAAGCTAATAAACGTGAACAGGAATATGCTTTGCTTGAAAAGGCTTTAGCAGATTTGGATGAGGGGCAGCGTATTTGCATTGAGCTTTTTTACTTAAAAGATAAAAGTTACACGCAAATTGTTGAGCTGACAAATTATGATTTGAACAAGGTGAAGAGTTATATACAAAATGGAAAAAGAAATTTAAAAATACGGTTGGAAGAAAACCATGCAAAAGGACAAGCATAACATATATAGCAAAGAAGAACTCCTTAAACTAATTAAGGAAGGAAAAAACGCGCCCGCTGATATGGATGAGTTTGAATGCGAAGCTTTAGAGGGTTTGAAATTACTGGATAAACCCGATGTATTAAATGAATTAAACACTGAAATTGATTCTATTGTTGCAAAGGATAAGAGAAAAAAAACAATCTATTATTTTAGTTCAGCAGCTTCTTTGGTTTTAATAATTGGCTTGGTTTTATTTTTTAAGAACGAGGTTGCTCCTGATATTACAAAAAACGAAACGCCAATTGCCTCAGCCGAGAATTTAAAAAAACCTGATGAATCAACCGTATCAAACACAACACCTATAACCCAGCCAGAAACACAAACCACTTACGAAGCAAAAGAGCCCGAAGCATTAGCTAAAAGGGCTCCAGATGCAAAAAAAGAAGAATATAATTCGCTGCTTTCTCAAACAATTGCTACTTCTGCTCCCGTTGAAGAGAAGGAGCAAGCTGCAAAACAAGTGGCAAAAGACGCTTATAATGAGGCAGATACAAAGCTTGTTCTTGCCGAAAAAGCAAATCATTACGAAGAAAGTAAGGCTGTCGTACCACAAGTTAGTCAGGAACAGCAACAGGATGTGGTAACAACCGAAACAACCAGCAATAATAATAGTGTGTTAAGTGATCGCGAAAAAGATTATGATAAATCAAAAGAAGAATCCATAGTCGCTACCGGCAACACAGCCCCTACTCAACAACCGACACAAGCGGCTTTTTCTAATGCCCAAGGAGCCAAAGTAGCCGAAAATTCTTCTTATCAAACCAAAAACGACGAAAGTGTTGCGGTACAAAAAAATAAAACCGCTGGGTTATATCAGGCAAATAGCCCGGATAAAAAATCAACAGCTAAAAGTTATAGGGAGCCTGCGTTTATTGATGGGGATGCCGCATTTGCAGCTTATGCAAAACAAAACTTAAAAATATCTTCCCCCACAAATTCAGGGATAGTTATAGTTGAGTTTTTAATTACTAAAACCGGAAAAGCAGAGAAAATTAAAATTCTAAAGCCATTAGATGGTTGCAACGCCTGCTCGCAAGATGTTATTGATTTGATCAAATCAGTCAAAAAATGGACTCCTGCCGCTATAGGTGGCGATAATAGTGATGCATTTAAAAAAATAAGCATACAATACAATTAACAAAG
>DATHOW010000134.1:0-16600 GCA_035484495.1 Bacteroidia bacterium
GCCGTACCATTTGAAGGAGAAATAGTTAATGTAATTACCGGTGCAGGATTTATAGTAACTATAGTTTGTGTTGCGGGACAAGAACCTGTACCGTTAACCGTAAAAGTAACCGCTGTTGCGCCTTGCGTTACGCTTATTTGAGTACTGTTAGCATCTAAAGATGTAAAACTTCCAGAGCTTGGTGCCCAAGTATATGTGGTTGCTCCGTTAGCTGTTAATGTGTATGTAGAGTTTATACATGGTAAATTGCTATTGCTTGATGTTACTGATATTTGTGTACTGGCTCCAATACTCACCGTAGACACAGCATTATTACTTACACATCCATTAGCATCGTTACCGGCAACAGTATAAGATGCTGCACTACCCGGTACAACGGCTGAACTTATTGAAGAAGAAACTCCTGTCCAAGTATACGATGTAAGTGTTGTAGGGCTTGCCTGTAATGTTTGGTTTTGCCCACTACAAGTTGTAGGGCTGTTAACAGTAACCATAGGCGAAGCATTTATGGTAACTGTATGCGTATTTAAACAACCATGTGTATTTGCACCTGTAACAACTATAGGCGTAGTACTTGCAGGAGTTACTACATAAGTACCATTTCCACTTGGGCCGCCCGGCGACCACGTATATGAATTAGTTGCTCCACCACTGGCAGTTAACGTGCTACTTACTCCAGTACAAATAGCATTTAAATTAGTAGTAATTGTTGGTAAGCTAATAGAAACTATGCTTGCGCTTGCTGTGTTTTTACAACCGTTTGCATCGGTAGCAGTAACCGAATAAGTTCCGGGAGCAGCTGTTAACGAAGATGTTTGCACTCCATTATTCCAAGTATAAGTGCTTGCGCCCGATGCATTCAAGGTTCCGTTTGCTATGTTTGCACAAATAGAATCGTTTACAAGTGTTATAGTAGGCTTTTGATTAACCGTTACCGTGTAAGTTGCATTGGTTGTTCCGCAGGTGTTAGTTGCAACTACAGTATAAATTTGTGTACTAGTTGGAGAAACGGTGTAAGTAGTTCCTACGTGAGCACCTGGGTTCCAGGTATATGTTCCCGATCCACTTGCGGTTAAAACAGTACTACTTCCATTACAAATAGTTGCTCCATTACTACTGCTAATTGTTGGCGTTGGCGCTGAATTTATATTAATGGCTACTGTACTTGTAACAACTGAAGCAGAACACTTTCCGTGAGTTGATAAAGTAAAAGTAATTGTACCCGATTCACCAGAGCCAGGCGTGTATGTACTAATTACGGTAGTTGTTCCTGCCCCACTTAATGTACCTGTTGGTACACTTATACCACCTGTACCGCCTGTAGTCCAAGAATATGTAGTGGCTGGTCCTGATATAACGGCTGTAAGCGTTGATGTTGAACTAGTGCAATTACCACCTGTTGCAGTAGTAGTTACTTTGATAGGAATAAAAGGTGCCTGACAACCACTATTTACATAAGTGGGGTTACCGGCAGCATCATACTGAACAGTTCCTCCGTCAAAATTGTTGGGACCAGAATAACTACAGCCACAATTTGGTAAAGTTTGACCAAATTGGTTTATCAAATTATTTGGGATATAAGATACCGTTTCAGAACAAGCACCTACTCCGGTATATGCCAAAGTAAAATTTCTGGGATTTGAAGGAACAGACCCTGTGGCATTTGCAAAATGCCCACCGGTGTTACCTTTAATTTGGAAAATAACATATAAAGTATCTGTTAAGTTAGCAAACGAGTTACTACTGGTACACATATCTGTAGAGGTAATAATAAGCACCTGCGCATTTGCGGGCAACACACCTAAAACCGGTTGTTTTAAATAACCACACGATATAATGCTTGCATTTAACGTAGCAACTAATGGATTAGTTATTGCACCCGGTTGCTGCCAACCTTTAAATTTATTACCTACTGTGGGCCAAGTAGGTACAACTCCTGCTGCGGTTGTAGTAGTGGTATAAACTATAGTTAAGGGCGCATTACCTACTTTAAAAATAACCATTTCATTTTGGCCTTCATAACCATTATGACAAACTGCGGTATCTATACAAGCATCTACTAATATACTTTCTACATAAAGACACTGTGCTTTAGCTGTTGTTGTCAGTAAAGCAATAGTAATTACTAATAATAATTTTTTCATGATTAATTTGCGTTTGTTGTTGTTACAAGTACTTATTTGTTTTCACACAAATGGTTTTCAGGCAGTTTATAAAGTAGACCTACTTTGATAAACCCTGTATAGGATATTCACTTGTTGTACAAAAATAGTTAAAAAAGACGCTAAACAAGTTAACAAACCATTAACTATTTACTAAAATTATCGACAAAATATGCTATTTCGACGAATAGTAGCAATATAACCAATCATTTTAAATTACAAAAACCTATTTAGCAACAATTATTTTTTTACGTATAGGTGTAGCATCACCCACTTGGTAAACTAATACATACATGCCAGCCTTATCAGGAGAATTAAGTATAATTTCATTATTTCCTTCGCTATAATTTACAGGTCCTGTTTCTTGTATTTTAGCTCCGGTAACATCGTATAAACTTAGGTTGACTTGTTGAGGATAATCTAAATGAAATTTAGTGACAATTCCATCATTATTGCTATTATAATAGGCTTTAAATGTTGATGATTGTACAGTAAGTGAACCTATAAAACTACCTAATGTAATTATCGAACTATAGTGATAATTCCCATTATAATCTACCTGTTTTAACCTAAAATAAGGTTTTTTATTTCCAATATTTTCGGTAAATCTACAGGTATAGTCTTTTTCTACGTAACTATTTCCGGCACCTTTTACTTCAGTATAAGGCATAAAATTACTTCCATCTAACGAGTACTCTACCATAAAATAAGCATTATTAGTTTCGGTAGCGGTTGCCCAATTAAGTTTTATTCCTTCATCAACTTTATAGGCATAAAAGCCCATTAACTCAATAGGCAACACAATAATGCCACATGCAGCCGAATTGGCTGTAAAAGTATAGGTCAATATTTCATCCGCCCTATCGCTTGTATAACTTATGGTTACTTGTGCTATAGCTCCGGCAGGGGCTGTATAAACAAGTTGAGCGTATCCATTTGAATTACCACATCCATTGCTAAGATCGGCTGTTCCATAACTATTTAAACCTGCTACTACACCAACACTTGAACAAGCACCAGGTGAAGTAAGCGTAGCATATTGTGAAACCAAAGTTCCGCCTGTGCCCGAAATATGTATTTGGTCTCCGATATCCATAGCTGCATCGGGACAGCCTGCTCCTCTTGCTTTAACTTCGGCTTCGGCAGTATAAGTGCAACCAGCTGTAATAGTAAATGTAATAGATTGTGTTGCACTCCCGCAAGTAGAGCAACTAGTTACATTATCATTATCACAAACAGCCGGGTGCGTAAAGGGGCCAACTGTGTATGTGGTTTCTGAACAACCATTATCACAACCATACGCTGTAGGGTGAGCCGCATTAATAGTTGCATAGTTTGACATTACCCCCGATACAGGGACGCCCGGTCCTACACATGATGTTGTAACGGTAAAACTACTAGAATTACTGCCTGTAATGGCTGGCGTATAACTCGAAATTTGTATTAAATAGCCCGTACCTGCAAGAGTGCCTGCTGGTATGGTAACATTAATAGTGCCTGTATTTGCTGTTGATGAAAAAGTACCAATACTGGTAGCCGTACCAAAACTTCCGCTGGCATCAGATAACCATGCAGTATAGTAATTACCTGTATTATATGTTCCTGTTGAAGTAAAAGCAACAGTAGCTGTTGCCGTAGCAGCACAACTGGCTAAGTTAAAGGTTGTAGGGTTAACCGCGCCTGTGGTTATTGTTGGACATGAGGGAGTCCAACTATATACTTGCCCATTAGCGGGACTTGTATTAATTGAAGTTGTTTCTGTAACTTTTGAGGGTGTTGGCGCAGCACCTGAATTGTTTAGTGAATAAAAATCACTATTCGTTGCCCCCCCTAAACCTATGGATGCACTGGCTCCACCATTTATATTACCTGCGCTTATTAAGTTATATACAAAATCTATTTTATTAGATGTTTCATACAACTTAACCTGAAAAGAAACTGAAATTCCCCCTGCATTATACTGCCACAACATATTTAGCCATTCTATTGTCATTATTCTATTTGGGGCAATACCGGTTAAACTGCAATTAACATTACCTGTTCCACTTGTTTTTAAATCATCCCACAAAGGTCCAATTGCAGGTCTATCCGTACTAGAGTTAAGATTATTAGTAACATTTGTTCCTGCACCCGCAGTACCTAAAAACATTACTCCATTACTAGATGCCTGAAAAGTTGTATAGTTTACACAACCGTAAGTAAATGTAAAATTTATATTAGTAGATGCTGATGTTCCGTCATCAGTGCTAGCTGCCACAATTACAGTTGAAGAGCCGGGTGTATTTGCCGTATAAGCACCACTACTTGCAGCAAAGCCGTAGATTATTTGCGCTTTTACCGAAAAAGATAAAAGAGAAGCTATAACAACAAATAGAGATAGAAGTACCTTTTTTTTCATGTAAAATATTTTACACAAATGGTTTTCGGCGATTTTACTGTTCTACAAAAACAGAAATTCCGTTTAGGGTGTTCACTTGTTATTACAAATATAAACTTTTACCCGATAAAATCAAATTACCAAATAGTTAACATATTATTAACCATTTTATTAGAGAAAAACATAATTGTAATTTATACTTCTGCTACTGTAAAGGTGCTTCCTCCCACAAAAATTAATTCATTTGCCTTAGCCGTTTTTTTTGCTGCACTTAAAGCCTCTTTAACCGAAGGATATGTTTTACCTTTTAAACCTACCTGTTTAGCCGCTTTATATAAAACATCCAATTCCATGCCCCTTGGTATATTGGGTTTGCAGAAGTAATAAGTCGCTGAAGAAAAATGTTTGTTTGTTTTTAATAATGTAAAAATACTAGTAATATCTTTATCATTAACAGCACCAAAAACTACGTGTAGTTTTCCTTTTACCACACCAGATTCAAATTCACGATTTACAGATTTCATCACTTGTAAAATGCCATCTTTATTGTGTCCAGTATCGGCAATTACACGTGGGTGTTTATTAAGCAACTCCCATCTGCCGTGCAAGCCAGTTAGTTTTTTTACATTTGCTAATGCTTTTGCTATATGCTTATCTTTTATTTTAAAATCATGCTTTAAAACATCTAAAGCTGTTAAAACACCTGCAATATTGTATTTTTGGTAGGTGCCCGGTAAATCACTTAAAACAGAAAAACGCTCTTTATCCTTGTTGTATGAATGTTTTGTTAGTGATTTTTTAGGTAGATAATTTTCTTTTTGATGAATAAAAATAGTGTCGGCATAATAAATTTTACTCTTGCAGGTTTTAGCCTTTTCTATAAATACTTTTTTTACGGCACTTTGTGTCTGACTAATAACCACAGGCACTTTAGGTTTAATTATACCAGCTTTTTCTTTGGCTATTTTAGGTAGTGTGTTGCCTAATAAATTTGTATGATCGTAACTTATGTTGGTTATTAATGATAGTAGTGGCATTACAACATTGGTAGAATCTAACCTCCCTCCTAGCCCAACTTCTATTATAGCAATATCAACTTTTTCTTCTGCAAAATAGTTAAAGGCAAGCCCCACAGTCCATTCAAAAAACGAAGGCTCTATTTTTTCAAAATCGTTTTTATATTTTTCCACAAAATCGGTAATGTGTTTTTTAGGAATTTCTTTACCGTTAATTTTTATGCGTTCTCTAAAATCTTTTAAATGGGGTGATGTATATAAACCCGTTTTATATCCAGCTTGCTGAAACACCGCTGCCAACATGTGCGAGGTAGAACCTTTACCATTAGTGCCTGCAACATGTATACTTTTAAATTTGTTTTCGGGGTTATGTAATAATTTGCAAATAGCCAGTGTATTGTTTAAATCAGCTTTATAAGCCGCAGCCCCAATACGCTGAAACATGGGTAGTTGCGTATATAAATAATTGAGGGTTTGTTTGTAGTTCATTTTAATTTCCAGTAAAACGAAACAAAAATACTATAAATAACGCCAATTAATTACGTAGGTTTGTGTTTGAAATGAAGAGGCTTATTTGGATAGTTTGCATTGCTCTGTTAGGTTTATGGCTGTTTTTTTTAGGTGGAAAAAAAATCAAACAATGCTGGATAGTAGAAAAAACAATAAACTCTAAGCATTGGCAGCAACGTGACATGGAAATAAAAAACATACCGCAGGGCAAGTATAAGGTTGTTTTTTTAGGTAATAGCCTAACCGAACTATTTTATTTAGATGATTATTTTGCTGATACAACGCTTTTAAACTGTGGCATTGTAGGTGACATTAGCGAAGGTTTGGTAAAACGGATAGATAACATTGCCAAACTAAAACCCGAAAAACTTTTTATTGAAATTGGCATTAACGATATAATTGAAAAAATATCGTTAGATGATATTTGTGCTAATTATCGCGAGGCAATAAAAAAAATGCAGGCCCAAAGTCCACAGACTAAAATATTTATACAGAGTAATTTACCGGTAATTATTAATCGCCCATCGTTTTTAACGGATGATAAAGATGTAAACAAACGAGTACTAAGGCAAAACGAAAACTTAAAAAAAATTGCCCAAGAGTTTAATCTTACATACATTGATATATATACGGTTTTCATAAAACACCCTAACCTAACCGAATTATTTGTACCCGATGGCATACACCTTACCCCTACCGCTTATACTATTTGGAAAAACACAGTAATGCCGTATCTTTACTAAAGTGAGTTTTAAAGAAAACATACGTGTACTAGGCAAATTAAATGCTACCAAGATTTTTAATGCAGCAAAGGTTGTTGCATCGTACCATTACTCGCGCATTACAAAAAAAAATAAGCATGCAGGCATGCCGCTTGCTTTAAATTTCGAACCTACTACAAGTTGCAACCTTCGTTGTCCTGAGTGTCCAAGTGGTTTACGCTCCTTCTCTCGCCCAACGGGTATGCTGGAACAAAAATTCTTTCAAAAAACCATTGATGAGTTATATGACAAACTCATTTACCTTACTTTTTATTTTCAGGGTGAGCCTTATCTAAATCCTAATTTTTTAGACATGGTAAAATATGCTTCTAAAAAAAATATTTTTACATTTACATCTACCAATGCGCATTATTTGAACGATGAAAATGCCAAACGCACTATAGAATCGGGGCTTGATAAATTAATCATTTCTATTGATGGTACTACGCAAGAGGTTTATGAGCAGTACCGTGTAGGCGGCAATTTAGATAAGGTTATTGAAGGCACTAAAAACATACTGAAATGGAAAAAGCAATTAAAAAGCAAAACACCTTATATTGTTTTTCAGTTTTTAGTGGTTAAGCCAAATGAACATCAAATAGAAGATGCTAAAAGACTTACCAAAGAGTTAGGTGTTAACGAAATAAAATTTAAAACTGCACAGGTTTATAATTACGAAAACGGTAACGAATTAATTCCTGATAACATTGAGTATAGTCGCTACAAAAAAAATGCAGATGGCACTTATACTATTAAAAACAAATTGTTAAACCAATGCTGGCGTATGTGGAGCGGCTGTGTAATAACCTGGGATGGCTTGGTGGTACCTTGCTGTTTTGATAAAGATGCAGAGCATCGTTTAGGTAATTTAAAAGAAACTTCTTTGAAAAACATTTGGCATAGCGATAGCTATAATCAGTTTCGTTCGTCTATTCTACACTCACGTAAAGAAATTGATATTTGTAAAAACTGCACAGAGGGCACTAAGGTTTGGGCTAGTGAAACCGCTTAAAGTAGTTCCTTTAGCTCCAGCAGACTCTTTATTTGATACAAGTTATCAATCTTAATCCTTTTTTTTCTAGGCGTATAATAAACGGCTTTCCAGTCAGCTTTTAAAGCCCCTTCTACATCATTAACGAAATTATCGCCAATCATAATACAGTACCTGGCATCAACATTAGCTTGAGTTTTAGCCAAATCAAAAATTTCTCTATCAGGTTTTTGCACGCCCATTTCTTCCGAAATAAAAATATGGGTGAAGTACTTTTTTATGCCACTTTCGTGCAATTTAATGCGCTGCACTTCTTTAAAACCATTGCTCAAAATATGTAATTCGTACTTGGGTTTTAAATAATCTAAAATCTCATTAGTTCCTTCTAACAAATGGGTTTGGTAAGGGCTTCTTGCTATATATTCTCTTTCAAGCAAGGTGCCAAGTTCTTTGTTTTTAGCCCCTAATCTTTCTAATGTTTTTGGAAAACGTGTGTTACGTAATTCTTCTTTGGTAATTTTTTTATGGCTGTACAAATGCCACAGTTTATGGTTTATTTTTTTATATTTCTTAATAAATGTTCCGGCCGTTATGCCGTACTGCCTTTCTACATCATAGGTTACAAGTAATTGTTCTATTACGGTTTCCGAGTTTTTTTCAAAATCCCACAATGTATGGTCTAAATCAAAAAAAACGTGTTTTATATCTTCAATTTTTTTAGTGCCCATACATTAATAATAAATGTAAATTTAGGCACAATTTTGTGAAACTATCCATCGTCATAGTAAACTATAATGTTAAGCACTTTATAGAACAATGCCTGCACTCGGTTTATAGTGCCCTTAAAGGCATTGATGCTGAAGTGTTTGTGGTTGACAACAACTCGGTAGATGGCTCTGTGGCTTTGATAAAAGAGAAATTTCCGCAGGTTATTCTGATAGAGAATAAAGTAAATACAGGCTTTTCTAAGGCGAACAACCAAGCCATTCGTGTAAGCAAAGGACAGTATGTTTTGTTGCTTAACCCTGATACTGTTGTGCAAGAAGATACTTTTACCAAAACCCTTGCCTTTATGGATGCACACCCCGATGCAGGAGGTTTAGGCGTTAAAATGGTTGATGGTAAAGGCAATTTTTTACCGGAATCTAAACGTGGTTTGCCTACGCCTGAAGTTGCTTTTTATAAAATATTCGGTTTATCTAAATTCTTTCCTAAATCTAAACGATTTGGGCGTTATCATCTTACTTATCTCGATAAAAATAAAACACATAGTATAGATGTACTTAGTGGTGCATTTATGTTACTTAGAGCCGAAACACTTGCCAAATGTGGATTACTGGATGAAGAATATTTTATGTACGGCGAGGACATTGACTTATCGTACCGCATAATTTTAAGCGGATATAAAAATTATTATTTCCCCGATACTTGCATTATTCATTACAAAGGCGAAAGCACTAAAAAAAGCAGCGTTAATTATGTGCTTGTTTTTTATAGAGCTATGGCCATTTTTGCCCGCAAGCATTTTTCGCAAAACAGGGCAAAGCTTTTTTCTATACTGATACATTTTGCTATTTACCTGCGTGCAGGAGCTTCTATAGGATGGCGTATGGTAAAACAAATTGCTTTACCTGCATTAGATTTTGTTTTAATTTTTGGCGGTTTATTTGCTGTTAAAGAGTTTTACGAAAAGCATATAAAGTTTGTTAGCGGAGAAGGCACATACATCGAACATCTTGTAAAATGGGCGTTTTTAACCTACTCAGCTATTTGGGTGTTTAGCGTGTTTTTAAATGGCGGGTACGATAAACCTGTCAAACTTCGTAAAATTGCACAAGGTGTTGTAACCGGTATGGCGGTTATTTTAATTGGATATTCGTTGTTACCAGAAGCATATCGTTTTTCACGCGCCATTATTTTATTAGGCTCTGCTTCTACCCTGCTTAGCTTGCTTTTGGTGCGCTTAGTTTTTCATGCATTAAAATTAAAAGGCTTTATACTTAACGAAGATTTACGCAAACGCATAGCTATAGTTGGTAGTACAGATGAGTATGAGCGCGTGGTAAGTGTACTTAAAGAAACTTCGGTAAAACCGGCTTTTATTGGTTTTGTATCTATAAACGAACAAACTGATAATCAACTTGGCAATATAAATCAGCTAAATGAAATAATTGAGGTGCACCAAATACAAGAGATTATTTTCTGTTCAAAAAATATTTCATCGCAGCAAATAATAAGCTATATGCTGCAATTAGTAAGTGTTGAGGTTGATTTTAAAATTGCTCCACCTGAAAGCATCTCTATTATTGGCAGTAATAGCATTGATACAGCAGGAGATGATCTTTATGTAATTGACTTTAACTCGGTATCAAAACCGCATAACAAGCGCAAAAAACGAATATTTGATATGGCAACATCTCTTATTCTGTTGACTGCTTTACCTATTATAATTTTTGTAGAAAAAAAGCCCATGCACTTTTTAGCAAACTTGCTTTTAGTATTGGTTGGTGCTAAAACATGGGTGGGTTATGAAGCCAATGCCGACCCACGTTTACCTAGCATTAAAAAATCGGTCTTATCTCCTCATCAACATATAAAAGCTACTGATAAAGAATATTTAAACAAGCTAAACCTAGCTTATGCTAAAGATTATAAAACCGAGAATGATTTAAAGATTATTCTGAAGAATTTCAGAGCTTTAGGGAATTAAACTCTTAGCTTTTGCCCTAGCTTTAAAACCTTAGTGCTCTTAATGCCGTTCTTTTTGCAAAGAGCAACAATAGTAGTGTGGTTACGGCGGGCAATTTTATCTAACGTATCTCCTTTTTTCACATACACAATTCCACCGCCTGCTGTAGTTTTATAAGCTATAGGTGCAGCATGACTTCTAGTTCTTGATACTACTTGATGTGCGTGTATGCTTCTTAAATCGTATTTAGCGCTAAAGTCTGATTTATAGATAACAAAAGAGTTGTTTTTAAGTTCGTTTTTTTGATAATCAACCAAATCTTCGGTATCAAGTGCTTTGCCCAAATAACGAATTTCAAAATGTAAATGACTTCCGTATGAGTGCCCTGTGTTACCCCCTAAGCCAATTTGCATGCCGCTAACAACAGTCTCTTCTGGTTGTACTAATATTTTAGAAAGGTGAGCATAAACAGTTTCTAAGCCGTTATTATGACGAATGATAACAACATTACCATATCCGCCCATAAAACGAGCTATACGTACTTTGCCGTCAAATGCAGCAACAACAGTATCGCCGGTATGTAAACTAATATCTGTGCCATAATGCGGGCGACGGCGACGCCATCCAAACTCTGAAGTTATAACACCTGTATAAGGCATAGTAAAACCGCAATTCCAATCATCTAATAAATATACAGTTGCAGAGTCTCCCGCAAATTGTTGTTCAAATAAGTTAGGGTGGCAAGATGCTGTATCCCAAGTACCATATAAGTCATGCGACGGAAACATTAATAAAGAATCTACATCATCATAAGCAATTGATGTGCTTACAGTTTGTGTAGTATCATCTTTCTTACGTTTTTTATCGTCACTAAGCTTTTTGTTTTTATCTCCTATTGATGCAAAAGACAACATAGGCACTAATAGTGCTGCCAAAATTGTTGTATGTAAAATTGTTTTTTTCACTTTTATTTATCAAAATGAGATTTGCAAAAATATTTTTTAAAACCTAATATCCAAACTTTCTTTTACCTTTTTTTGGTTTATTTACCAACTCGCATTGTTTGTTCGCTCTAAGATAGCTTATTTTATTGAGCTTTACACATATTTGCCTAAATCGTAAAAAACGTTAATTTTTGCCTTAAATGGCTATTTCGCAAGAAATTCCGTAAAAAAACAGTTTAATCTTTTACTTTTGGCGCCACATGCAAATTGTAGTAAACACACGCTTATTACTTGATGGCCGTTTAGATGGCATTGGATGGTTTGCCTATCAATCTTTAAAAAGAATAACACGCCAAAATCCCGATGTGCATTTTATTTTTTTGTTTGATAGACCTTATAACGAGAAGTTTATTTTTAGTGACAACATAACCCCTATTGTGCTGCCTCCACAGGCAAGGCACCCGTTTTTATATTACTATTGGATGCAGTTTTCGGTTAAGCCTTTATTAAACCGATTAAAACCCGATTTATTTTTATCGCCCGACGGCTTGTTGGCTTTGGGTGCAAAATGCAAACAGTTACCTGTTATACACGACATTAATTTTGTGCATTATCCTAAAGATTTACCTTTTTTTACCCGCCATTATTATAATCGCTTCTTCCCTAAGTTTGCTGCACAAGCCACCCGTATAGCTACGGTATCAGAGTTTAGTAAAAAAGATATTTCAGAAAATTATAAAATAGATGCTGCAAAAATAGATGTTGTATATAATGGCATACACAATTATTTTGATGTGGTTAGCAATGATATAAAAGCCGAAACCAAAAAAAAATATACTAAAGGCTTTGATTACTTCATTTTTGTAGGATCACTGCATCCACGTAAAAACATTTTACGTTTAATAAAAGCTTTTTATCTTTTTAAAAACGAAACAAAATCAAACTTTAAATTAGTACTTGCGGGCGCTATTTTTTGGGGTGAGAATGAAATGTATGAATTAATGAAAGAGTTAAAAATAGAAGACGAATTAATTTTTACAGGACGAATTGCCAATACCGAATTAAAAAATTTAGTTGCATCTGCCTTTGCCTTAACCTACGTACCCTATTTTGAAGGTTTCGGCATTCCGCTAGTTGAAGCCATGCAATGTGGCACGCCCATACTAGCTGCCAACACCAGTTGTTTACCTGAAATTGCAGGCGATGCAGCCATTTATGCAAACCCTTTTGACGAGAATGAAATAAAACATGCAATGATTACGTTGTATGAGGATAATGACGTACGCAACAAC
The DNA here is from genome assembly GCA_035484495.1 of Bacteroidia bacterium. Taxonomy (GTDB): domain Bacteria; phylum Bacteroidota; class Bacteroidia; order B-17B0; family Aurantibacillaceae; genus PALSA-968. The sequence continues at coordinate 12,743 of DATHOW010000134.1, forward strand.
TTAATTCGTAAAGGGCTTGAACAAAAAAACAAATTCAGCTGGGATAAAACAGCCCACTTATTATGGCAAAGTATAGAAGCCACTGTTTAACAACAATTTATTACCTTTGCACGCTTTATGCTTAAAAAAGTTCTATCCATATTCTTGATTGCATTAATAACTACTTCATGCAAAAAAAATGATAGTCCTGTTGGTGTAAGTATTTTACCGCAAAGCGATATTATTGGCGGGGCTTATGCTGAGTTTTACCCCGATGTTTCTTATTCTCATTTCCGTCATGCTGATTCAGTTCTTTTAACTACTCGTTTATCAAACTCTTCTTTACTAGGCTCTGTAAACGACCCCATTTTTGGCAGAACAGATGCTTCTATATATTGTAGTTTTGAAACGCCGTATGGTCCCGGCAGTTTAAGTGGGGGGGGGCTTGACCCATTAACTTCTCCTGAGCTTGATTCAGCCGTTTTAATTTTAGGTTACAACTATGTGCCGGGTTCATCAACTATTTTTATTGGAGATACCAGCGACCAATTATCCTTAGATGTTTTTCCGTTAACCACTAATTTATCTCCTGATAGTAATTATTATTCAACAGGTAATAACTATTATTTTACCGGCGCAAGCAATCACACACGTGGCCCTATACCCTATGATGCTACTAAAAGCTTAATTTATGGTGGGCAAAGCAAAGTTTTTAGTCCGCATCTCTTATATTTTGCTCCCATTAAAAAAGATACTAATGCCTATAATTTCCCTCAGTTACGAGTGCGTTTTCGTACTGATTTTGCTGAAGGACTTTTTGCCAACGTAGGTAACAACTCACTGTTTCAACAGTATTTAAAGGGCATGTTTATAACAACTAAACATTCTATATTGCCTCAGCCTTCATACGGTAGCATATTTTTTGTGTACATGGATGGAAACACCAGTATTACTTTTTATTACCATATAAAAGGTGTTGCTGCTCAACAACCCCCATTGCAGTTTTATTGCAATGGCTCTACTTGCAATAGATTTAGCTACTTTAAACACGATTATAGTATTGCATCACCCGACTTACAAAATCAGTTAAACAGCCCTGATACACTTCCTTCAAACAACCATAATCAAAATGTTTATCTACAGGGTGCTGCTGGGGTTGGTGCCATTTTAAAATTTCCTGGCTTTCAGCAATGGGCAAATAGTAGCGAATACAACATTACTATTAATAAAGCCGAGTTGATTTTAAAAACCGACCGATCTAATAAAGATTTTTATAGCCTTGATAAATATCCCCTACCAGGAAGAATATTTTTAGAAGGCGATACACTAGGCGGGCCTGCCGGACTAATAGAAAACCTATATACCTTTGGCGGTTATTATGATTTGTTTAACAACCAGTATCTTATTGAAATTCCGCATACCGTTGGGCAAATAGTAAATCACAGAACATTTAATACAAAATTTTATCTTACAGTTTATAACGGAGCTTTATTCCCTGAACGACTGGTATTAGGAGGTACAGCCAACCACGAGTATCCTATAAAACTACGAGTTTGGTACACCAAGCTAACTACCAAGCGATAGCAATTATTTTACAACAACACCTTTAAACCTTATTTTTTGTGGCGATTTTGCGTCGTTACTAAACACTTCCACTACCCTATCTTGTCTATCGTAGGTTGGTGCAGTATCAAATAAAATATCTATACTACTTGATTTACCGGGCAAAATTGGCTCTTTGGGCCAAGTAATTTTAGTGCAGCTACATTCGGCTTTAGCATCTGTAATAAATAAAGGTTGGTTACCCATATTAGTAAACTCATAGGTAAGTTTTACCTGCTCTCCTTTCTTTACAAAACCAAAGCTCTTTTTAGCATCAACAAATTTTAGCTGCGCTTGTGCTGTTAATTGATATGATAAACCAACTAATACTAAAGTAAGGATACTTTTAATCATGCCTAAAAATAAAAAATCGGGCCTTAAAGCCCGATTTAATTTTATAAAAGTTATTCTAAATTACTATTTACCGGCTGGTGCAGCAGGCGTTGCAGGAGCAACCGGAGCAGGTTTAACCTCGCCTTTAATAGTTAAAACAGTACTTGGTGTTTTAGCATTTGATGTAACAGTAATTTTTTTGTCAAATTTACCTACACGTTTGCTATCATATTTTACTTTAAAAGTAGCCGCTTTACCCGGTGCAATTGGTTCTTTTGGCCAACCGTCAACATTAGTACAACCGCAAGAAACTTGTACGTTTGATAAGATTAATGGTGATTTACCTACGTTTTTAAATTTAAACTCACGCACGGTATTTGCATCATAATCAATAGTTCCATAATCAATTACCTCGCTATCAAATTTAAGCTCAGGTGCATTAGGATCAATGTTTGGTGTTGTTGATTCTTGAGCTTTACCTGTAAAGGTTAACCCAAAAAATAAGATAGCTGCTGCTAGTACTTTTTTCATTTTTTTGTTTTTTATACGATTAATTAATTATTTCCTTTTTCAACCGGAGAGCCTGTTTTTGGTGCATTGCCACCAGCCGGAAATTGTTCTTCAACCGGAGCTGCTTCAATTAAACCTTTAATTTGTATGGTTTGTGTACCCGATAAAGCGTTTGATTGTACGGTTACCGTTTTAGAAATTGGTCCTACGCGTTTTGTATCGTAATGTACTTTAATAACCCCCGATTTACCCGGCAAAATTGGCTCTTTAGGGCAACTTGGTACTGTACATCCACAGCTACCTTGGCAATTAGTAATAATCAAGGGTTCTTTACCGCTATTGGTAAATTTAAACTCGCATCCACCGTCGCCACCTTGTTTCATAGTACCATAATCGTGTACTGTTTTTTCAAACTTAATGTCAGCCTGAGATGCAGGTACTGCTGCTGCTACTGCTGCAGGTTTTGCTTCCTGCGAAATGCCTTTCATGGCAACAAGAGATAAAACTCCAAATGCTAATAATATTTTTTTCATTTTAATTTTTGTGTTTAATGTTATGTTGCCAAATATACCAAAATCGTGCCATAATTATAAAATCTTTAAACTAATTTTAACAAATGTGTTTAAAAAATCAAAAAAAATAATTAATTTTAATATAGAAATACCATAAGTTATTTATCCTCAAAAATACAGATTGCTTTTAAGAAATGTTCTTTTATATCGTAAAAACAACACAATATGAAAACAATAAAAACAATAGTATTTACAATGATAGTGGCTACCACATCATTAAATGCGCAGTCTGGTGATTCAAAATTAAGTACACATCCGGTAAATGGTGTTTACAGAGATTATAAGGAATTTATAGCTCGACATTACACGGATAGTATTAGCTCTGAATCAAAAAATTCCGAAAAAAATAATGATTTTGATGCCGTTGTATTGAAAGAAGGCAAGCATAAACGGAAATACACAGAGGGGCAAATTTATGGATACAGTTTAAACGGGAAAGATTATAGATATTTTGATTCAGAGAAAGCCGGTGCTCCATACGGATATTTTGAAATTATAAGCTCTAGTGGCTTGATAATTTACCGTCAAACAGAGAACAGTAATCAGCAAGATGTAACCTATGACTATTATTATAGCCGAGATTTGGCATCACCCGTTAAACCCTTAGATAAAGAATATTTGAAACACGAGCTCCAAAATAAAGAGTATGTAGTTTCACTTTTTTCTTTAAAAGACGTTTGCGAGTTTAAAAATGGGGAGTTTACTGTAAGCAAAATTTTTAACACGTATAAAACTAAGCCATCCGATTTTTAAAACTAAATCCGATAATTTAATTTTTTAAGTGGTCTTTACTTTTTCGCCATAGTGTTCAGCTCGAGTGCGTTTTACATCTTCGCTTTCTAAATACTCGTCATAGGTGCAA
>DATHOW010000135.1:0-6720 GCA_035484495.1 Bacteroidia bacterium
AACGTTAATCGTTGTCCTACATCTTTCCCTGGGTCATAAACCTTAAAAGCCCCATCAACTCGTAGAATAAAGAAACTAAAATCAGCCCGAACACCAACACCCGTACCCGTGGCAAATTCTTTATAAAAACGGTTAAGCGCAAATTCTGCATTAGGTCTATTAGTATCTTTTTTTCTTAACCAAATATTTCCGGCATCAATAAAATAAGCGCCATTAAGCCATTTATAAATCTTAAATCTATACTCAAAGTTCATCTCAATTTGTATATCGCCAATTTTATCGTTGTAAGGATCATTGTGTTTTGGTTTAGAGCTTCCCGGCCCTAAACTTCGCGCTTGCCAAGCCCTTACATCATTGGGACCGCCACCATAAAAACTTTTTTCATAAGGTAAAGCATTTAAGTTTTGTAGCGCGTAGCCCATACCGCCACTCACCCTATATACAAGTCGTCCTAACTTTCTAATAGATTTATATGCTCTATAATCTAAATCAAAACGTAAAAATTGGGCGAAAGGCACATTTAAAATAGTATACCTGCCAGCTGTATCTTTTGGTTGATTAGTAACATTATATAGCCCGCGTAAAATGTTTCCTGATGACTCTAAATCAGCTTTAAAATAAGAGAATGTTTTATATTGATCAGATGGAGTACTTACTTGATTATTAAAAATAAAAGTATAGCGAGATACGGTAGTCATGTGACTTCTAAAACTAGTAAGCAAAAATAAATTACTATCTCTTTGTAATTGCGTTGCAAAACCAGGACTCAAATTGGCTTTAATTAAGTTAGCCTCAAATGGTACTATACCATGTTTTATAAATTTTTTACCGCTAAACTGCACCCCATAACTTAAACTAGTTAAACCACGCGAGTATAAACTGTTTTGCTGAAAATTAAAGGAAGTGGATAAGGTTGTTTTAGGAGCTGCATTTTTATAAAATTTAATAAGGGTAAACGGGAATAAGGGTTTAGGGAAATTCAAATTTATCTCCGGACCAAACTGTACCGTATTAAAGCCTTTAAAAAAAGACGCATTTAAATTGGAATTATTGGTGTTGTCAGCCACAAAGTTTTTCTGTGCAATTAAACCGCCTTTTAATTTTATCTCCAATAACTCTGAACCCCTGAAAATATTTTTGTTTTGATATACTATACTTGCCTCAACACCTAAGTTACCAGACGTGTTGGTTCCATCTGTTTCAATGGCAAAATTTTGTTTATAGCCCGGTGCCATTAAAACATAACTGTTTATGTAGTCGTTTTTCTTATCGTCTTGTTTAAAATTAATGTTTACACTTTTAAAGGCTTTCATAGATGATAAACGCGAGTAGGTTTCATCAACCCTATCGTTATTAAATAACTCTCCCTTGTAAAAAAATATTTTACTATCTATGTCCTTCTTCCTAAATAAAAGTTTTTTGTTGTATAAAAATGTAGCGTCGTTATAAACAGCTGTATCAGCATATTGCTTATCTCGGTTAAAAATATCGTAATCAGTTATCACATAAATATTGTTTATGTGATAACGTACATGGTTTGTGTACAATATGGTATCTGCATCAACAGGATGATAAGCGTATTTTTTTACATTAATCTCTAAATTTACTTTGTTGCTTTCTAAATTAGTATCAATCAATAAAAAAATAAATTCAGTGCCAAATTTATAATAACCATCGTTACGCTGTTGTTTTGATATCCTGTCGCGCTCTTTGCTTAACACATCTACATCGTAACGCATCCCTCTTTTTATAAGACTGTTAAGTGTATCCTGTAAAATAAAATACTCAAGTGTAGGGTCTTCTATTTTATATTGTATGTTGTTTATTTGATACGGAATGCCTCCATTTAACTTATAAAAAACAATTGCTTTTTTTTTGTTTTTACTTATAACAACACTATCCTTCACTCGGGCATTAAAGTATCCTTTGGTAAAAAGGAATTTCTTTATCTGCTCTTCGCTTAGTTTTATTAAAGTAGAATCTAAAATAACAGGTGGCTCTCCGTTTTGAACCCAGGTCTCTCGCCATGTTAAGGATGATTTATCTTTTAATTTAAGCGCTTTTGGCTTTTTACCCTTAGCTTCTCGTTTTTTGTTTTTAATGCTGTTTTTTACAGTTCGTTTAGAGTTTACGTCATCATACTTTTTATCTCGGGCAATTTTGGCATTTTGCATCTTGGTTTTATCAATGCTATTATATAACCACGAATAATATGGAAACCATTTAATGCCGAATGCATGTATACTAACTAAATAACGGGTAGGTTGCTGCCTTATAAAAGGTTTAATTTCTTCGGTAGAGACCGCAGTTTTGTTATTGGTTATAACGTTTTCATCTAATAAATATTCTCCTTGTGCTAGTTTATGGTGGGTTTTACACGAAAAAAGTAAAAAAGCAAAGCACACAGTACTTATTAGTAATGCGTGTTTTTTCGTTATTTTGTACCCGATTCTCACTTTTGTGCGAAATTAAGGGCAAACTGGTTATGATTAGCAAAAATCAAATTAAAAATATAAGTGCACTGCATCAAAAAAAGTTTAGAAAAGAACTTGGTTTGTTTATTGCCGAAGGACCAAAAGTAGTGGACGAGTTTTTGCATTCAGACCTAAAAGTAACTGAAATTTACGGGCTTGAAAGTTGGGTAACTAAAAATCTTTTGTTATTAAAGAAAGAAACCTGCCCTTATTTTGTTGTTACCGAGGCTGAGCTAGCACGCTTAAGTACCCTACAAGCCCCTAATGAAGTACTTGCTGTTTTAAAACAACCCTTATATTCTGAAAAAGAGATTAATACAAAAGCTGATTTGTTTTTATACCTAGATGGCGTATCTGACCCCGGAAATATGGGTACTATTATCCGCATGGCAGATTGGTTTGGTATAAAGCAAATTTTTTGTTCAGATACTTGTGCTGATGTGTTTAACCCAAAAGTGGTACAAAGTACTATGGGCTCTTTGGCTAGGGTAAAAATGCTGACAAAAGAGTTGAGTGAAACGCGTACTTTATTAAACATTACGGAGGTTTATGGAGCTACCCTTGGTGGAGAAAACCTGTATACAAGCAAACTCCCTAAAAAGTGTATGCTGGTTATTGGTAGTGAATCGCATGGTATAAGCGCCAATAACATCAAATTACTAAGTAAACAAATTAGCATTCCACAAGCCAAAGGCGGTAAAACCGAGTCGTTAAATGCGGCGGTAGCCACTTCCATTATTCTTTCTGAATTTTTCCGTCAGCAAAATTTTTAACTAATAAAAACTGTAATTTTGCCCCATGGCAAAAAGAGGAGGAACAACAGCCGATAAGTCGGATGATTTACCAAAAGCAAAACTATCCGTTCAAAATTTTAAAAGATCATTAAGACTTTTCAGTTTTGTCGGCAAACATAAATGGAAATTTTTTGTAGGCTTATTATTTTTAGGAGGAACAGTTTTTACAGCACTTGTATTCCCTAAGCTAATTGGTAATTTAATGGGCCTGGTTGGTAACAGCGGCCAAAACATTAATGAAAATTTTAAATTGGATGAGGCTTATGATATAGGTATAAAACTACTTGTATTGTTTGCTTTTCAGGCAATTTTCTCTTTTTTCAGAGTAGTAACATTTACCAGTTTTACCGAGCACATGCTTGCATCTATCCGTCAGGCAGCGTATCAAAAATTGATTCAAATGCCTATGAGCTTTTTCTCAGAAAGACAGGTAGCTGAGTTAAACTCACGCATGGCATCAGACATTACTCAAATATCAGAAACCTTTACCACTAACATTGCCGAGTTTTTACGTCAGTTTATTATCATTATTGGCGGTACAATTATTATTTGTATGATGAGCTGGAAAATGGCTTTGGTTATGCTTTCTATCATCCCAATTATTGCAGTTTTCACTTTATTTTTTTCCAGATACATTCGTAAGCTATCTAAACAGGTACAAGATAAAGTAGCCGATGCCAATGTTATTACCGGCGAAGGCTTACAAGGCATATCAAACGTAAAAACCTTTACCAACGAAAGCTTTGAAATAAACCGTTACAATAGCGTAACTCAACAAATACTTCAATTAGCCATAAAAGGTGGCATTGCACGTGGTGCATTTTTCTCGTTTGTAATTTTCTGCTTGTTTGGTGCCATTATATTTATTGTTTACATAGGCATCACTATGACACTAAAAGGCGAATTGCCTGCTGCACAAATGATGTCGTTTTTGTTTTATACTGTGTTTGTGGCGGCATCCATTGGAGGCATTGCAGAGCAGGTGGCATCTATACAACGCGCCTTAGGTGCAACTGAGCGTGTTATGGATATTATTGATGGTAACATTGAAAAAATAAACCTTACTCATAAAAATACGCAACGAGTTGCCGGTAATATTTCGTTTGAAAATGTTAAATTTTTCTATCCTTCTCGTCCTGATTTTACGGTACTTAAAAATGTAAGCTTTAAAGTGAACAGCGGCGAGATGCTTGCGTTGGTTGGCCCAAGCGGATCGGGTAAATCAACCATAGCATCTTTATTATTACGTTTTTATGAATTGCAAAGCGGTAAAATATCGATAGATGGAAAAGACATTTCTTCTTACGATTTAACGGAATATCGTAACAACCTAGCCATTGTACCACAAGATGTGTTGTTGTTTGGCGGTACCATAAAAGAAAACATTACTTATGGTAAACTAGATGCTACTGATGCTGAGATTATAGAAGCTGCTCGTCAGGCCAACGCATTTGATTTTATTGAAAGTTTCCCCGATAAGTTTGAAACCAAAGTAGGAGAGAGGGGCATTCAGCTTTCGGGCGGGCAGCGCCAGCGTATAGCCATAGCACGAGCTATTTTAAAAAACCCATCTATATTAATTTTAGATGAAGCAACCAGTTCTTTAGATAGTGAAAGCGAACGCTTAGTACAAGAAGCTTTGGATAAATTAATGCAAGGACGTACTAGCATAGTTATTGCACATCGTTTATCTACCATTAGAAATGCTGATAAAATTATTGTATTAGAAAACGGACTAGTAAGAGAAAGTGGCACACATAATGAACTTAGTGCTATACCTGATGGACTTTACAGAAGTTTATCTCGTTTGCAATTTGATGTTTTAAACTCAACAAAAGTATAATGAAAATAAAAGCAATTATAACAGGTACGACCGGAATGGTAGGCGAAGGCGTACTAATTGAATGTTTAGCGCATCCGGATGTTGAGCAGGTTTTGGTTATAAACCGAAAACCTTGTGGCGTAATCCATCCAAAATTACAGGAAGTTTTGCATGCTGATTTCTTTAATTTAACTGCAATCGAAAATAAATTACAAGGGTATAATGCCTGCTTTTTTTGCTTAGGTGTTTCTTCGGTAGGAATGAAAGAAGATGAGTATACTAAAATGACCTATACACTTACCATGCATGTGGCAACTACATTATCTCGCTTAAATAATGATATGACTTTTTGTTATGTATCGGGAGCCAGTACAGATAGCACCGAAAAAGGCAAAAGTATGTGGGCTCGCGTAAAAGGTAAAACCGAAAACGATTTAATGAACCTGCCTTTTAAAAAGGCCTATATGTTCCGCCCGGGTTATATGCATCCAACTCCCGGAGCTAAAAATACATTGAAGTATTATAAGTATATGACTTGGATGTATCCTATTTTGCGTGGACTTTTTCCTAAAACAGCTTCTACTTTAAAAGAACTTGGTTTAGCTATGATTAACTCGGCAACAAAGGGCTACCCTAAAAAGATATTAGAAGTAAAAGATATAGTTGACTTAGCGTCGAAATAGCTTTTATACTAAATCAAACAAATTGTTAACGCCAGGATAACGAGCCGCTGTAAAGCCTTCGGCATAGCGTGTTCCAATAGCTCTGCCCCACAAACTCATTTTTGCATTTAAAGCCTCTAAAAATTCAGGACTTGATATAGGTGTTTGAGGTTCTTTAGAATTTGGATCGTAAAACTGTGATGAAAAAGCCATGATGGCTTCACGTTTTTTCTCTGCAAAATTGGTTACGTCAACTACAAAATCAGGGTGAATGTAGTTATCTTGTATATAATGGTAAACAGCTTTTGGTCGCCATGCAGCTTGATTAGTATCTATCTTAACTAGGCCAGAATAAAAGCAGGAGTCTGCTACTAATTTAGCTGCTCTGCCGTGGTCGGGGTGTCTGTCAGATACTGCATTGCATAGAATAATCTGAGGTTTATGCTCTCTAATAACTTTAATAATTTCTACAATATGAGGTTGTGTGTTTTCAAAAAAGCAATCAGCAAAATGCAATTGTTTACGGAATGCTGCTCCCAGTATTTTAGCCGATTTCATAGCTTCTTGTGTACGTAGTTCAGCATTACCACGTGTACCCATTTCGCCCAAGGTTAAATCCAACAAACCTACTGTTTTGCCAAGTGCAATGTGTTTTAAAAGTGTACCGGCACAACTAAGTTCAACATCATCAGGATGTACGCCAATGGCTAAAATATCTACTTGCATAAATTATTTCCCTTCAATCCACTTAATAATTTCTTCGTCATTGGGTTTGGTCATTGAGCCGACATGCTTTACCAAATGACCATTTTCGTCAAGTAGATATTTATTAAAATTCCAGCTTACTTTTGAGTTTTCTACACCGTTTAAATCTTTGCTTTTTAACCAGGTGTAAACGGGACTATCTTTAATGGTTATTTTTTCCATAATAGGGAAAGTAACCCCATAGTTTTTAGTGCAAAATTCTC
>DATHOW010000136.1:0-2032 GCA_035484495.1 Bacteroidia bacterium
GGAAAGGAGCTTATGGCAGATTTTGCTAAACCCAAATACTTAAAAGGATACTTTAGCACCTTAGCAGGGTTATTTTTTACTTCTACAAGCTTTTGAATATCCGTAAAATGTTCTCTAAAAATAAATTTACTACGCTCCAAAGTCCCGAAAATGTTAGACACAGCCTGATAATTGCAGCCTTTTATTTTTTCAAATAAAATTGCCTTACCCCCAGCCTCATGAATGCGGAGGTGTATAGAGGCCATCTCTAAGTCAGGGTCAACCTCTTCTTTAATTCTGATTAATTGTCCGTTTTTTTCTAAATCAACAATACAATCATGCAAGTTTTTATACACCATAATTGTTACAAAAGTAATGGTAAAACCGATTGAATTTTTGTTTTGATTTGCTACATTTGCTCCTACTAACATTTTACTGTATGAAAAACTGGACAAAAGCCGAAATATTAGACATTTACAATAAACCTTTACTTGAATTAGTTTACGAAGCAGCTACTGTACACCGCCAGTTTCATAAAGCCGGCGAAGTACAAATAAGTTCCTTATTATCAATAAAAACAGGTGGTTGTAGCGAAGATTGTGCTTATTGTCCACAAGCGGCACGTTATCATGCCGATATTAAAGTACACAAATTGATGAGCATTGATGAAGTTAACACCGCTTCTGAAAGAGCTAAAAATGCAGGTGCATCGCGTATGTGTTTAGGTGCTGCATGGCGCGAAGTACGTGATAACAAAGATTTTGACAAAGTTTTAGAGATGGTAAAAACCATTAACTCTAAAGAAATGGAAGTTTGCTGTACACTTGGCATGCTAACCGAAGAGCAAGCAAAAAAATTAGCCGATGCGGGCTTATATGCTTATAACCACAATATAGATACATCTGAAGAGTTTTACGGTGATGTGATTACAACACGTACCTATGAAGATAGATTAAACACCATTAAAAACGTTCGTAAAGCAGGAATGACCGTATGTTCGGGTGGAATTATTGGCATGGGCGAAAGCGTGGAAGACAGAATTGGTATGTTATTTACCTTAACTAACCTTACTCCACAGCCAGAATCGGTGCCAATTAATGGTTTAGTGCCTGTTGAAGGGACTCCGCTTGAAAAACAAGAAATAGTATCTGTTTGGGATATGGTGCGTATGATTGCCACTACTCGTATTGTAATGCCACATACTTCGGTTCGTTTATCTGCAGGAAGATTAAGCATGAGCATGGAAGCTCAAGCGCTTTGCTTTATGGCAGGTGCAAGCTCTATTTTTGCCGGAGATAAATTGTTAACTACACCAAATCCTGCTTTTAATGAGGATATGGAAATGTTTAACATACTTGGTTTAACACCAAAAGCTGCTTTTTCTGAAAAGAAAGTAATGGCTTAATAATTGGTGATGAACCACTTTCCTAAAAAAATTTTATCGCTATTAGATAAAAGAAAAACTGAAAATAATTTTCGCACCCTTTCTTTACCTAATAAAAGCTTAGTTGATTTTAGCAGCAATGATTATTTAGGTTTTTCTAAAAATCCGGAATTAAAAATTCTGAAAGACTCTTTTTTAAAAGAGTACCAAATTCAGCAGCAAGGCTCTACGGGCTCTAGACTAATAACAGGCAACAGCCAAATTCATATAGGTTGTGAAAAACAAATAGCCAATTTCCATAACGGAGAAAAGGCTTTACTATTTAATTCAGGTTACGATGCTAATGTTGGAGTTTTATCTTCTGTTTTACAACGCGGCGATATTGTTTTATATGATGAGTTATGTCACGCATCTATTATAGACGGTATACGCTTAAGCTTTGCAACTGCTTTTAAATTCAAACATAATGATGTTTCTCATCTACTAGAACTATTAGAGAAAAATAAAACAGCAGAATATATATATGTTGTTACCGAATCTGTTTTTTCGATGGATGGAGATTGTGCTTTGCTAAAAGAAATTTCTGCTATATGCAAAAACCAAAATGCCTATTTAATAGTTGACGAAGCACATGCCATAGGTGTTTATGGAGAACAAAGCAGGGGTTTA
>DATHOW010000137.1:0-13204 GCA_035484495.1 Bacteroidia bacterium
CCAATTAACCATGCGCACACCACGGTATATTTGCCCTTTGTTGTATAAATCAACAAACACATCAATTACCGCCTCGCTCAAATCATCTTCCATGGTAAAGCGTGTACGGTCCCAATCACAAGAAGCACCCAGTTTTTTAAGCTGTTCTAAAATTATGCCGCCGTATTTTTCTTTCCAGCCCCAAGCGTGTTTTAAAAACTCATCACGACTTAAATCGGTTTTATTAATTCCTTGTTCTTTTAATAAAGCAACAACCTTTGCTTCGGTTGCAATAGAGGCATGGTCGGTACCAGGTACCCAGCAGGCATTATACCCCAACATACGTGCACGACGAATCAACACATCCTGTATAGTGTTGTTAAGCATGTGCCCCATGTGCAGAACACCCGTTACGTTTGGCGGAGGAATGACTATGGTATAAGGCTCTCTGTTATCAGGTACAGATTTAAAGAACTTATGTTCCATCCAGTGCGGATACCACTTATCTTCAGCGGCTTTTGGGTTGTATGTTTTAGCAATTTCCATAGTTAATTTTCAGAAAGTGCAAATTTAGCTATTTTACCTAGCATTTACACGCAAAGAATATAAGGAAATTATAAGTTAAAGAGGTAAAGTGCATTTGACGAAATAGATATTTATATTCGCACTTTAATTTAATTGCCATGTTCACAAAAGTAATTAGCTCAAACAAACTTCACACATATCTTTTTGTATTTGGGCTACTATATTTTTGTTATACCATTTTAGTAATTCATAATGTAGAACCACGATGGAATTGGTTTCCTGATGTAAATGATTATAAAATACAATCGCAAGCAGATTTAACCAGTTCAGATTTCTATTCGCCAAAACCAGGCGCATGGTTTTCTCCAAGACCCTTTACAGTACCCTTATTTTTTAAAATAGCTGATGCTGATCCATTCAAAATGGTCTTGCTTCAAAAATTCACATATTGTGTTTGTGTAATAAGTTTATTGTTGGCCATTTTAGCCTTTATTACTCATTTTTGGCTCAAAATTATTGTGCAGTATAGTTTATTGTTTTTTTTCACCTGGTGGAATATTGTAGGGTGGTCTAATTTACCCGTATCAGAATCGCTATCAATCTCTTTTATGTTCCTTTGGTTTAGTTCTATATTATTCTATTATAAAAAACAGTCTGCTTTAAATATAATTTTCTTGATAGCTTCCTCTTTTTTTCTTTCGTTTACCCGAGATACCTGGCCTTATATTATACTGTTGTTCTGCTTACTAAATATTTTTATTTCAAAATTTCTGTTCATAGGCAGTACGAAAAAAAGCGTGGGGTTATTCATGTTTTCTGTTTGTTTATTTTTTGCACAAAACTATACATCTAATATTGGTGAGAGATATAAGTTACCCGTTTTTAATTCATTAGCCGGAAGAGTGTCAAAAGATGACGATTATTTAACTTGGTTTAAAAGTGAAGGCATGCCACAAGGAGAAATATTAAAAAAAGATTTTAAGGATGTTTATATTGATGCCGATGCGGGAAAACCTATTATTTATAAAAGATATTATGACTCTACCTACACAGCGTTATTTTCTTGGGTTATAAAAGACGGAAAAAGTACATATCAAAAATTCTTATTAACGCATCCTTATTATTTCTTTTTACAAGATTTACCAAGTGATACTGTTAAGAATAATGTATTTGCCCGCAATCTTACATATTATCAAGGATCGGAAGGTTTTTTTGTTAATGCAGACTATGTTTTTCCTCTTTTTAATGGCTGGATTTATTTAGTTTTTTTTGCATTACTAATATTTCTATTTTTAAAAACAAAAGAAGTAATATATGCTTTTTTAATTGCTTTATTTATACTTACCAGTATAAATGCTATCATGTCATATAATGCCGATTCTTTAGAAATACAAAGGCATTTATTTATAACCTCCATTATTTTAGAGTTTATTAGCCTTTTAACCCTACTGCTAGTGGTTAATTATATTTGCAACCTAATTACAAAAAAACGTTTAGATACACTGTAATAAGCTTTTATATCATAAAGTTTAAGTTTGTCTTGTTATCTTCGCCGAAAATTCCCAGTTATAATGAATTATCTATCAGTTGAAAATCTCTCTAAATCTTACGGAGATAAAGTGTTGTTCGAAAAAATAACCTTTGGTATCAGTCGCGGAGATAAAGTTGCCTTAGTTGCCAAAAACGGCACGGGTAAAACTACCCTGCTAAACATACTAAAAGGCTCTGAAATAGCTGATGAAGGCCGTATTTCGTGGAGAAAAGAACTTACTATTGAATTTCTTTCGCAGGAGCCTGTGTTTGACGAAGAAATGACGGTAATTGATACTTTACTGAATGCCAAAAACAAATTTACCGATGTTATAAAACGCTACAACCTTGCTGTTGCGGGTGACCCAAGTGTGGACATGGATGCGGTTATTATGGAAATGACCGACCTTAATGCCTGGGATTATGAGAATAAAGTAGAAGAAATTTTATCGCGCCTGCAAATAACGCAGTTAAAACAAGCTATGAAAACCTTAAGTGGTGGGCAGCGTAAGCGTGTGGCATTGGCAAGAGTTATTTTAAACAAACCCGATTTATTGGTGCTTGATGAGCCAACCAACCATTTGGACATTGAAATGATTGAGTGGTTAGAAAATTATCTATTTGATAATGATTTCACCCTTTTGGTTGTTACCCACGACAGGTATTTTTTAAATAACGTTTGTAACCACGTTATTGAAATTGAAAACAGTCAGCTTTATACTTACAAAGGTAATTTTGAATATTATTTAGAAAAGAAGGCAGAGCGCATGCTTGCCAACGCATCTGAAATTGATAAAGCAAAAAATTTATATCGCCGCGAATTAGAATGGGTGCGTAAAATGCCCCGTGCACGTGGTACAAAATCAAAATCGCGTGTAGATGCCTTTTATGATGTGGAAGAAAAAGCAAAGCAGAAGAAAGAAGATGATGGTGTAGAGATGTCGGTAAAAATGAGCCGATTGGGGAGTAAGATTTTAGAACTTCATAAAATAAATAAGGCTTATGGTGAGCGAAAATTAATTGAGAAGTTTGATTACGTTTTTAAGAAAGGTGAAAAAATTGGTATTTCGGGAGCTAATGGGTCGGGCAAAACAACTTTATTGAATATCATTCAAGGTTTTGAACAAGCCGATAGCGGTACTATTCAAACAGGAGAAACCGTTGTGTTTGGTTACTATTCTCAAAAAGGGATGGTGCTAAAAAATGAAAAGCGTATTATAGAAACCATTAGTGATATAGCAGAATACATTCCATTAGCAGATGGTACAACATTAAGTGCAGGCAAATTACTAGCACGTTTTAACTTTCCGCCACATGTGCAGTATCAAAATGTGTCGACGCTTAGTGGAGGCGAAAAACGTCGTTTGTTTTTGCTTACCATTTTAATGAAGAATCCAAACTTCTTAATTCTGGATGAGCCTACTAATGATTTGGATATTGCAACCTTACAAACCTTAGAAGATTTTTTAACTGAGTTTGGTGGTTGTGTGCTTATTGTATCGCATGATAGGTACTTTATGGATAAATTAATAGATCACCTTTTTGTGTTTGAAGGGCAAGGAGAAATTCGTGATTTTCCCGGCACTTATACTCAATATAGAATTTGGAAAGATGCTCAAAAACAAGTAACCGGCAAAAATCAGGTAACAGAAAAACCCGTAGCTAAGGTTGAAAGCAAAGAAAAAACTGAGGTTAAAGTTGAAGTGGTTAAGCCGGCATCTACCACAAAAAAATCGTACAAGATTTTAAAAGAAATTGAAGATTTAGAAAAAGAAATTGCTGCTCTTGAAAGTAAAAAACAAGAGTTAGAAACTGCACTTACCAGTGGAGAAACTGACCATGTTAAACTTCAGAAAACAGGCGAAGACTTGGCAGAAACCATAAAAACCTTAGATGCCAAAAGCTTTCGTTGGTTAGAGTTACAGGACTAATTTAATTGCTGAAAAGCAGATTTTGTTATTTTAGCTGAATGAAAAACATACTTGCACTTTTATTTATTGATTATAATAAATTACGTAGTGCAAAGTATATTTCAATAATTAGTCTATTTTTTATTGGTTTTTGCATTGTCTCATTTATAATGGGACGAGATGTTGGCTTACAAGCAGATTTTACAGTTTTTTGGCAAGCAGGTAAAAATTATATAAACGGAGTATCCTTATATAGTCAGATTGGCGGGGCAGAGAGATACATCTACCCTCCTTTTGCAGCCATGTGCTTTCAATTACTTGCTTTGTTTAGTTTACATCAAGCAGCGGCCTTGTTTTGCTTTTGCAACCTATTGTTTTGGGTGATGATTATTTACTACACGCAAAAAATCATTTTACAGTTAGCACCACAAAGCACACACATTAAACAAGCCTTATTTATTGGGTTTATCTTGTCATTCAGGTATTTTTTATACCATACATGGTTTATACAAATGAATGAATTGGTTTTATTATTGAGTTTGGCTGCGGTTTATAATCATATCATAAAAAAAGACCATTATGCCATTCCTTTAGTAGTCGCTGCAACTTTTATTAAAATTATACCCTTGTTTATTTTAATATGGATATTGAGTAAAAGCAATTTTAAGAATTACTTGCGTACTGCTATTTATACGGCTCTTTGCATAATTATTCCATTATTATTGAGAGGTTTTCATCAAGGCGTAATTGATTTACAAGAATATTACGTAACCTTTCTTCAACCTTTTCAGGAAGGAAGGGTTGAGCCTAAACTACAAAATTATGGTTTGTCGGCAGCCTTGTACAAAGTGTTTTCTTATACAGAAGATGGAGATAAATATCACTACATAATAACCATTTTACCTGCAGCTACCATTAGCTTAATTTACAAATGCATTATTCTGTTTTTACTACTTGCCTTTGCAGGAATGCTTATTTATGGTCGATTAAAAAAAGCTCCGGTTTCTTTATTTGAATTAAGTTTTATTCTACTATTTACCAACCTAGTATCGGGCATTACATGGGAGTATCATTTGGTTTCTCTGTTTTTTGTAGCAAGTGTTCTTGCTTTAGATTACTTCAACTCAAAAAACAAAAACCGAGTTGTTTTTTACACACTCGGTTTTCTGTTATTTTTTAATTTAATAATTGGCGGAGACACCGTAGGCTACTACTTATACTACAAAAGTTGTGGCGGCAGCATACTGACCTGGATGTTACTTTTGTTATGTATATATAACATTGCAAGATATATAAAACAACAAAAAGAGTCAAAGACTGTTTAGCCTCTACCCTACTTTGCTGTTAATGTTATGTAAGGAATGATTACTTCTTCTAACGAAATACCACCATGCTGAAAAGTATCTCTGTAATAATTTACAAAGTGGTTGTAGTTATTTGGATAAGCAAAAAACTTATACTCTTTAGCAAATATGTAAACCGAGCTTACATTTTGTTTAGGTAAAAAAGCATCGTGTGGGTTTTTAATTTCAAATACGTCTTTTTTGTTATAGTCCATGCTTTTACCTGTTTTGTAACGCAGGTTAGTGTTTACGTTTTTATCGCCTACAACTTTTATAGGGTCTTTAACGTGTACTGTACCATGGTCGGTAGAAATAACAATTTTTATTTTTTTGTGAGCCAATTGCTGAATGATATCCAACAAAGGAGAGTGCTCTAACCACGATTTGGTTATAGAACGATATGCAGGCTCATCATCGGCCAACTCACGAATAATTTCCATATCAGTACGAGCATGAGAAAGCATATCAACAAAATTATATACAATAACGTTTAAGTTATTTTGCATTAGGTTATTGATGTTTTCAGCCAATTTTTTACCCGCATTATGATTGGTGATTTTGTTATAGCTCATTTTTACATCTTTACCCAAGCGCTTAAGCTGAGCCTGCAAAAACTGTTCTTCAAACTGATTTTTCAATCCTTCGTCCTCATCATTCAACCACATTTCAGGAAATTTTTTCTGAATTTCGGTAGGCAATAAACCAGAGAATATAGCATTACGGGCATACTGAGTAGCGGTTGGTAAAATAGCGTAGTATAATTCTTCGCTTTCTACTTTATATAATTCGGTAAGGATAGGCTGAATTACTTTCCATTGGTCGTAACGTAAATTATCTATCAATAGAAAAAAAACACACTCATCTTTATTAAGCTCAGGAATTAATTTATTTTTTAATAGTGTGTGTGACATGGTAGGTGTTTCATCTGCTGTGCCATTTAACCACTTTAAATAATTACGTTCAATAAATTTACTAAAACCATTATTTGCTTCTAACTTTTGCGTGTGCAAAATTTCGAGCATACTTTTATCAGATGATTTATCAATCTCTAATTCCCAATACACAATTTTTTTATACAGCTCAACCCATTCCTCGTAATTCATATCAGAATAAAGCATATTGCTTATTTCTTGAAAGGCCTGACGGTAAGATGTATTTGTCTTCTCACCTACTAAACGTCTATTATCTAAGGTTTTCTTAAGTGATAATAGTATTTGATTAGGGTTAACAGGTTTAATTAAGTAATCAGCAATTTTAGAGCCTATGGCATCATCCATAATGTACTCTTCCTCACTTTTGGTAATCATAATAACCGGTACATCACTACGCAAGGTCTTTAAACGAGAAAGGGTTTCTAAACCTGATAAACCAGGCATATTTTCATCCAGTAAAACTACATCAAAGACTCTTTCTTTAATTAAATCAAGGGCTTCATCGCCGCTACAAACGGTGCTAACATCATAGCCCTTTTGCTGAAGAAATAATATATGGGGTTTTAGTAATTCAATTTCATCATCAGCCCATAAAAGGCTTATTTTCTCGTTGCTCATAAATGTTGTTTTTATTATATAACGAATGTAAGATGAATTTATTTCATCTTGGCGTTAAATACTGTTAGGAAAAAATAAGATTTAAGTCTTTTAAAGACTCATATCAGCTAGTTCTTTTTTTTTAAATCGCTCAGCAACCACCAAATCTTTACTTCCTGCGGTGTATTCGTAAAAGCCTTTACCACTTTTAGCACCAAGACTTCCGGCAGTAACCATATTTACCAATAAAGGGCATGGTGCGTATTTGGGGTTACCAAAACCATCATGCAACACGTTTAAAATATTTAGGCAAACATCTAAACCAATAAAATCAGCTAATTGAAGTGGTCCCATTGGATGAGCCATTCCTAATTTCATTACGGTGTCAATTTCAGTAACACCAGCCACGTTTTCGTAAAGACTATAAATAGCCTCGTTTATCATTGGCATTAAAATACGGTTAGCCACAAAACCTGGGTAATCATTTACTTCAACCGGTGCTTTGCCTAAATTTTTAGACATTTGCATAACAAGTGCAGTAACCTCATCAGAAGTAGAATAACCACGAATAACCTCCACCAGCTTCATAACAGGCACAGGATTCATAAAATGCATGCCAATTACTTTATCAGCACGCTTAGTAACAGATGCAATTTTAGTGATTGATATAGAAGATGTATTTGAAGCAAGGATTGTATCCGCATCGCAAACAGCATCTAATTGTTTAAATATTTCTAATTTAATTTGAATGTTTTCTGTTGCAGCTTCAATTACCAAATCCGTATTTTTAACGCCATCTTCAAGCTTAGTAAAGGTTTTTATATTAGCTAAAGCAGTTGTTTTATCAGCTTCGGTAAGCGTTCCTTTAGCAACTTGTCTATCTATATTTTTAGTGATAGTAGCAATGGCTTTTTCGAGCGCTTGAGCATTTACATCAATTAACGAAACTTGGTAACCAAATTGAGCAAACACATGGGCAATTCCGTTTCCCATGGTGCCAGAACCTATAACTGCAATTTTCTTAATCATAGTATTTTGTTTTAAAAATCGGACTAATGTAGCCATTTTAGGTAATTGTACTATTTAATTTTTTCCACCAAAAACAGCGATTGTTAAGAAAAAGTGGATAGCCCGAGCAATAAATACTTTTACTTTGCACACTCATTAAGACATGGAAGTTAAAGACACTTATTGTAATTATAACGGGCATTTAATTAGTATTTATGAGCCTGTAGTTTCATTTGCCAACAGAGCGTTTCGTTATGGAGATTCTTTATTTGAAACCATACGTGTAGTAAATAATAAAGCACTTTTTTTATCAGATCATTTGCGTAGAATTAAGGTTGGAATGACTGTTTTACGCATGAACATTCCGCCAACTTTTAGCTCAGAGAATATTTCGAAGCTTATTGCAGAGCTTATTGCGAAAAATAATTTGCAAAATGATGCTCGTGCACGGTTAACCATTTTTAGGAACGAAGGTGGATTTTACACTCCAAATAGCAACGATATTTCTTTTTTAATTGAGGTCGAAGACCTTGGTTTTAAAGGCGGCTACATACTTAATGAGACTGGTTACACAGTTGATGTTTTTCATGATATAAAGAAGCATAAAAACAAGCTTTCAAACTTAAAAACAGGTAATGCTTTAATATACGTACTAGCTGGCATTTATAAAAAAGACATTAAAATGGATGATTGCTTTATTATAAATGAAGACGGCAATGTATGCGAAAGCATAAGTTCGAACGTGTTTATAGTAAAAAACGGCGCGCTTTATACGCCATCTCTTTCTGAGGGTTGCGTTGAAGGGGTTTTAAGAAAGCAAGTAATTGATATTGCAAAAGAAAACCGTATACTGTGTTACGAAATTTCATTGGCATTTAACACGCTTATGAATGCCGACGAAATATTTTTAACAAATACTATACAGGGTCTGCGCTGGATAGAAAAATACAAAACCAAGGTTTATCAGAGTAAATTAGCCGCTTTTTTTACCGAAAAGTTAAATGAGCGTGTTTCCTTAGATTAAAAATTGATTTACTATATTTGCTCGCAATTTTTTTATATGGATAAATCTAACATAGAGCTTTTTAGAATATTGTTTTTGCGAAAAAAACATATTTTTCTCGCAACCTTAATATCAATAGCACTGGCTTATGTTTTTACCATGCCTTTGTTTGTAAAACCTATTTATAAATCAACCGCCTACGTTTACCCTGCCAACATAGGTTTATATAGCGAAGAGTCGCTTACAGAGCAATTGCTTCAGTTTTTACATTCTAATGATATAAGATTGTATTTATATAAAAAATACAATCTTGCAAAACATTATAAAATAGATACGCTTAAGAAAACACACATGTTTACTTATGATGAGTTTTATAGTGAAAAAGTGAGTATATCTATAACTAAGTACGAGTCTGTTGAAATAAAAGTAGAGGATTATGATCCTGATACAGCCAGACTTTTAGTTAATGGTATTTTTGACGCAGTTAATTTGGTTATTGAAAAAGAAGTTAAAGACAAATATGCAGGTGAAGTACAGAATGCCAAACTAAATGTAGATTTTGCGCAAAAAGAAATTGATAGTACACAACATATATTAAATGAACTAAGTGAAAAATATGGCATAGTAGATATGTCTGTTCAATTAAAAGAAGCAACTAAAGCTTACTATAAAGACATGAATGGTAATGCCAAACTTAACGAAGTTATAACAAACATTGGCAAACATGGTGTTGAATTCGCTAAATTAACAGCCTACTTAAAATATCAGATGAAAAACTATGCTTTAGTTGTAGGTAAATACGAGAAATTTTTAACCGATTTTAATAGTAATAGAAACCATGTAGCCGTAGCATCTCAGCCAACTTACCCGGTAGTAGCAAGTTGGCCAAAACGCACTATTGTTATGATAATAACAGGTATTAGCATTTTTATTTTATCATGTATTTATTTTGTTTTTATTGATAAAGTAAAAACAGTTTATCAGCAAGTTACTTTAAAAGGGGAAAAAGAATAAAAATTTTCTAACATAGAGAGTATATTTTCTATAATTAGAAATTGACTTTAAAAAGCTATATGAATACTGAAGATAAATTGACTTTTATTTTTAAATTTATATTAGATTCTTTAAAAATTAATAATAGGTTTGAAGGGATTAAATAAATGCTAAACAACAATCTACCAATAGCTAAAAAGCTCTACAAAAACAAAAGGCATATTATTATGTCAACTTTTGCTGCTATGGCAATAAGTTTACTTTATACTTTTATTATAAAACCTACTTATACATCTACGGCATTTGTATATCCATCTAGTTTAGCGGCCTACGGAGAAGAATCTCCGGCTGAACAACTTACACAGTTTTTAGAGTCAGATGAAATACAATTATATTTAATAAAAAAATTAAACCTTGCCAAACATTATAAGATTGATACTACCCAAGAGAATTATTTGCAGAAACTAAAAGATATTTTAAGTTCCAAAATAAAAATAGCTCAAACAAAATATGAATCTATTGGGATACTGGCATCTGATTTTAATGCTGATACTGCTAAATTACTTGTAACTGAAGTTATTGTAGGTGTAAACTGGCTAATTGAAAAAGAACACAAAGAAAAATATAGTGAAACTGTAAGCAACTCCCTAATCTATTTAGAGCATAAAAAACACTTGGTAGATAGCACACAGAATTTACTAAATGAATTAAATAAAAAATACGAATATCTTAATATTGGTATAGAATTAAAAGAGGCTTTTAAAAATCAATATAAAATGCAATCAGGTGGAAGTAATAGCTCTTTATCGGATTTCATAAACATGTCTGAGCAATTAAAAGGAGTTGAAACCGAAAATAAAGGTAAATCATTATCTGAATTATTTACCGGTATAAATAATTACTTGCTGCAATATGGGAAGTTAACTGTTTATTTTGAAGATCAAGTAAAAGGCTGGACAACAGCAAGTGACGATTATCAAAAAAACCTATTTGAATATAATAGGAAAATAAACTTTGTTGCAATGGCATCTGTACCCCAAAAACCAATGCAGCCAAGTTGGCCAAAGCGTTGGCTTATTGTGGCAGTTAGCGGCATCGTATTTTTTATATTATCGTGTGTGTATTTTTTATACGTAGATAATCTTAAGCAAGCCTATGCAAAAATTACTGAGTAATAAAACGCTGCTTATTTTTTATTCGCTTTGTGGTGTTTATCTGTTAGGTTTTTTATCTGTATTGACTCACTTTGATACATTTATACTTTATTGCTTAATTCCCGGAGTAATTTTATTGTTACTCTTAGCTTTCTTCTCTTTTGATTCATTTGTTCTATCAATAGTGTTTTTTACTCCGCTGGCTGTAACCATAAAGGAGCTTGGGATAAACTCCGATGTTGATTTAAGTATACCAACCGAGCCTTTTATGGCAGGTGTTTTATTATTGCTGCCTATCTATCAGTTTTATGGCAAAATAATTGACAGAAAAGTTTTAACCCATCCGGTTACCATTATAATTTTTTTGCAAGTAGCTTGGATGGCGTTTACCTGTTTTACTAGCGAGATGCCCTTGATATCGGTAAAATATTTAATTGCGAGATTGTGGTTTATTTCTACAGCTTATTTTATGATGAGCTATTTATTTAAGAAAAAAGAGTTGAATGTTTTTAAATATTTATGGTTATATATTATACCCTTAACTGCAGTTTCGGCATATATAACTATACAACATGCTGCTTATAATTTTGATGAACATATTGCTGATTGGATTCCTTCTCCGTTTTATAATGATCACACAGCATACGGGGCAGCACTTGCTATGTATGTGCCACCATTGATTGGCTTATTGTTTATGAAACGATATAACGCCTTTGAAAAAACAGTACTGGCTATATGCTTAGCTGTTATATTTACCGGGGTTGTTTTTAGCTATGCAAGAGCTGCTTGGTTAAGTTTAATGGTTGCTGTTGCGTTAACGTTTATTTTATACCTAAAAATTAAATTTAGAACTATTGTTGTTACAGTCATATCTGTAGCTGTTTTATTTTTTGTTTTTCAAACACAAATAATCATTTTATTAAATCAAAATAGTACTGCGTCGGGTGGCGATGCCTCACAAGATTTAGAATCAGTTACTAATATTAAAACTGACGATAGCAACCTTGAGCGAATTAATCGTTGGAGCTGTGCTATTAAAATGTTTCAGGAAAGGCCACTTGTTGGTTGGGGACCAGGCACGTATATGTTTCAGTATGCCCCATTCCAAAAAAATAGCGAACGATCGCTTATTTCTACTAATGCAGGAACTAATGGAAATGCTCATAGTGAGTATTTAGGTCCACTTAGTGAGCAAGGCATTTTAGGAATTGTGTGGGTAGTTGCCTTGCTATTTACAGTTTTAAATACAGGCTTTAAGGTAGTTTATAACAACAAAAATAAAACACAACGCACGCTTGCTGTTTTATTGCTTACAGGTTTAATAACCTACTTTGTGCATGGTTTTTTAAATAATTTTTTAGATACAGATAAACTATCTATTCCGTTTTGGGGTTTTATAGCTGCACTTGTCTATTTAGATAATAGTCAAAAAGAAGAGAGCCAAACTCAATTAGAAGAAACTCCTACTTCCCTTTAAAAACAGGTTTTCTTTTTTCTAAAAAAGCCTGCACACCCTCTTTATAATCATAGGTGGAAGCAGCTGTTATTTGTGCTATTCCTTCTGCTTTAAGTTGTTCCTCTAGCGAATTAAATGCGCCTTGGTTATACATTTTTTTTGTTAACCCTAAGCCCTTGGTTGGCATGTTAGCTAATGTTTCTGCCAACAGCATCGCTTCGTTTTGCAGGTTTTCGTCAGCAATCATTTTATAAATCATGCCCATTTGCAAAGCATCAGTAGCTGTTACTTTATCTCCTAATAATGCCAAGGCTAAGGCTTTTTGAAAACCAATAATACGCGGCAGAAAAAATGTTCCACCACTATCCGGTATCAAGCCGATTTTACTAAATGCCTGTATAAATGAAGAAGATTGTGCCGCCACAACTACGTCGCAAGCCAACGCTATGTTAGCCCCCGCCCCTGCTGCTACGCCATTTACGGCACAAACAACCGGTTTTTCAAGGTTTCTGATTTTTAAAATAATAGGGTTATAATGTTCAACTACTATATTTTTAATGCCAGGGCCTTGTGGGTCGGTAGCTTCAGATAAATCTTGCCCGGCACAAAAGGCTTTGCCTTCGCCGGTTAGCAACACACAACGCACGCTATCATCGCTGGCAGCTTTATCTAATTGTTGTTGTAACTCAAGTGCCATTGCACGGTTAAAACTGTTAAACTTATCCGGACGGTTTAAACTTAGTTTTAAAACTCCACCTATTTGTTCGTGTAAAA
>DATHOW010000138.1:0-7288 GCA_035484495.1 Bacteroidia bacterium
ATCTATTTTTTTTAACGCGTTGCTGGTAAGTTATTTGGCAGTTGTTTTTACGGCTTTTACAGTTTATTTAACGTGTTATAATTACTTTAAAAACAAATTATTTGGTTTTTTATTTGGGTTGTTTTATTTATTGGGCGGCGGCACAGTGGTGTTTTGTATAAATCCTGCTACCGATGCTTTTTCTGTATTATTGCTTGCTTTAATATTTAAATCATACATCGAAAAAAATAAATGGATTTATTTGTTATTATTGCTTGCTATTTTTCAGCGCGAATATATCTTTATGGTTATAAGCTTAGTTGCCATAATAGATTTTTGGTTTGATAAGAAAAATTTTAAAAAATATTTAAAAGTAGTTCTTGCTTCCACAACCTGTTTTGGTATATATATAATCTTAAGAAATACAATTTTATATACACCTTTTCATTCAGAACAATTGGAGTACAATCAATATATATCAAGATTGTTGTTTCCCGAAATGAATTTTGCCGAATACATAAGACAGGGTTTGTTTACGCAAAATATTTTGGCTGCTTATGTATGTGTAATAATTTATAAGCGCATTAAAAAACTCAATATTATTCGTAAAAATATTTGGATAGTGCTTATGCTTATTTTGCAGATAAATTTTATATGTTTAATAGCCTTGCTTGGAAATAATATTGGCAGAATATTTTATATGACTACTCCGATTTTGTTGTTCTATTTGGCAATTGAGGTTTATCCCATGTATAATAAATATCAACTTAATCAAAGTAATAATTAGTTTAACACCACAAATGATGCTCAGGTTATTTTAGAAAATTTACAATGGGAATAATAAGACTTTTATTAGCAATATCAGTGGTTATGCATCATTGCGGGCCAATTTTTGGACTTGATTTTGTTGGCGGACAAATAGCAGTCCAATCTTTTTTTATTATTTCCGGTTTTTATATGTCGCTAATATTAAATGAAAAATATGTGGGTGTAAATAGTTCATATAAATTGTTTATCACAAACAGATTAATTAAACTATATCCTATTTATTGGACCATTCTTTTGGGAACAATATTAGCTTGTTTTGCAAAATATATAGTAACACATGGGCAGGACATGGCAATCATAAGTAATTATTTTTCTGTAAAGTTTAACTTCTTTTCTTTTGCCTATTTAATATTGACTAATCTATTTATATTTGGTCAGGATGTTGTTATGTTCTTAGGCATTACTCCCGAAAATGGGCACTTGTTTTTTACCACTAATTTTAGAGAAACAAATCCAATTTTGTTGTTTTTTCTTTTTATTCCCCAAGCATGGTCTTTAGGATGTGAACTTGTTTTTTATCTTATTGCGCCTTTTATTTTAAGAAAGGGTATTAGAATTGTATTATTTCTTATACTGCTTTCGTTTGTTCTTCGTCTTTATATTTATAATTATTTAGGTTTAAATATTGACCCTTGGACATCTCGGTTTTTTCCAACTGAAATTATGTTCTTCCTTTTAGGTTATGTCTCCTATCATATATATTTAGTTGTACAGAAAAAGAACGTGCCCTTTCTTACAAATGTGCTAACCTTAGTAATTATGTTGCTTTTTATATTCTTTTATTCTTACATCCCCTCCATCAGCATTTCATATTTCCCTTTTCCCTTAAAATTAACAATCTATTACATCTGTTTTATTATCGCCACCCCTATTCTATTTAATTTTTTGAAAAAAAACAAATGGGATAATAAAATAGGTGAATTATCGTACCCTATTTATATCTCTCATTTTTTAGTTATCATGATATCTACCGCCTTATCTTTCAGTATACTTAAAACAAGTTGGTGTATTTTATTAATTACAATTTTGCTTTCGTATATTTTAAATAAATTAATAGCATCACCAATTGAAAAATACAGACAGGCTAGATTAAAGGCGGCCGCTGTTAATTAAAAATGTTTGATAGTCATTGGAGATTTATGAAAGCATCGAACAATGAATTTAGCTAAACAAAACATTGTATTTTTATATACAGAGATTGCTCCTTATTTTTTGGCGTGTTGCAATAAATTAGCTGAAGAGTATAATGTAACTATTCATGTAATTCGATATCCGGTAAATAATGAGGCACCTTTTGTTTTTTCTTCGCAACAACAAATAAATTTATATAACCGTAAAGATTATCAAGGCACTTTGTTATTTAATTTGATAGACAAATTGAACCCGTCTATTATTATTTGTAGTGGTTGGATAGATAAAGATTATCTGCGCATTTGTAAAAAATATTATAAAACAATTCCGACGGTACTAACCTTAGATACCCATTGGAGAGGAAGTTTAAAACAACATATTGCTAGTTTTTTAAGTCCGTTTGTGTTAAAAAATAGGTTTTCTAATGCATGGGTTCCTGGCGCTATTCAAAAAAAATATGCAAAAAAATTAGGGTTTAAAGACAGTGAAATAACATTGGGCTTTTACAGTTGCGATGTTGAGCATTTTTCGTCTATCAAGGATGAAATTTCGACTCAAAAAAGACAAAACTTTCCTAATCGGTTTATTTTTGTGGGACGCTATTATGATTTTAAAGGTGTAGATAAACTTTGGCAGGCTTTTATAGAGTTGCAAAACGAAAACCCTAATGAGTGGGAGTTATGGTGTTTGGGTACGGGTAATTTGCAACCTGTACAACATCCTAAAATAAAACATTGTGGGTTTGTTCAGCCGAAAGATTTTTTAAAATATGCCCAACAAACAGGTGTTTTTGTTATGCCATCTTTATTTGAGCCATGGGGCGTAGTATTACATGAGTTTGCTGCTTTGGGCTTTCCATTGCTGGCATCTGATAAAGTAGGGGCAACTGAGGTTTTTTTAAAAGATAGCGAAAACGGATTTATTTTCAAAGCAGGGGACGTAAATTCTTTAAAAGAAAAATTGAAAGAGATAATGCAATTACCGTCAGAACGATTAAATTTGATGGGAGAATGTAGTTGTAAGCTTGCACAAAATATAACACCAAAAATGTGGGCTGATAACGTAATGAAATTTATATGACTAAAATTTTAGTAACCGGTGGTGCCGGCAATGTTGGAAGTGCGTTAGTAGAAAAACTTTTTCATAACAAAGAAAATTATGTAGTTGTGGTTGATAACCTTTCAACCGGCTCTAAGGATAAATTACCGGCACAACATTCACAAGCGTACACATTTATAAAAGGAGATGTAAATAATTACAGAGATATTTCTGAAATTATGCTTACTTACAAGTTTGATTACGTGTTTCATTTGGCCGCAGTTGTTGGCGTTCAGCGTACCCAAGAAAACCCGGTTAGTGTGCTAAATGACATTGATGGAATAAAGAATATTTTAAATCTGTCTAAAAACACATCGGTTAAACGCGTGTTTTTTTCATCTTCCTCCGAAGTTTATGGCGAGCCTGTTTCACTTCCTCAACACGAACACACTACGCCGCTTAACTCGCGCGTGCCTTACGCTGTGGTTAAAAATGTGGGCGAAAGTTTTTGTAAAAGCTATCAGCAAGAGTATAATTTAGAGTACACTATTTTTAGATTTTTTAATACATACGGGCCAAGTCAGAGCACTGATTTTGTGTTGCCACGCTTTATCGCAGCTGCATTAAAAAATGAAGACATATCTATTTATGGCGATGGAATGCAAACCCGTACGTTTACCTATATAGATGATAATATTGATACTTGCTTAGCTTGCCTTTATAAAAATGAAATTGTAAATGACGTGATTAACATTGGTAATGATAAAATAATTACTGTGTTAGATTTGGCTAAAACTGTTATAAATATCACAAAGTCACAATCAAAAATTATTCACCTTCAACCCTTGAAAGATGGTGATATGACTCGCCGTCAGCCAGATAATCAAAAAATGCTGCAATTATTAAACCGCGATTTAATTTCGCTAGAAGATGGAATTAAATTAATGCTGAAAGATAAACGCTTTTTAAATTCTATTGGTTTGTAATGTGTGGCATTGCCGGCATAATTTCTTCTTACGTACAAAAAGATAAAGCTCTTACTGCTTTGCAGCGCATGAATAATGCCATAGCCCATCGTGGGCCCGATGCAGAAGGAGTTTGGAGCGATGATTTTGCTTATCTGGGCCATCGCAGGTTATCTATTATAGATTTATCAGATAGCGGCACACAGCCTTTGCATTCGTACGATAATCGGTATGTAATAATTTATAATGGCGAATTATATAATTACAAAGAACTTAGGTTGCAGTTACAACGTGCTATACAGGGCACTCAAGAGCAGCCCTGTTTTTTTAAAACCCAAACCGATACCGAAGTTGTTTTAGCGGCTTATATTCGCTGGGGAGCAGATTGTTTGCATCGCTTTAACGGTATGTTTGCTTTTGCCATTTATGATAAGCAAGAAAAAAATATTTTTATTGCCCGTGATAGGATGGGGATAAAACCCTTGTATTATTCATTTCAAAACAACACACTAGTTTTTGCTTCTGAATTAAGAGCTGTTCTGCAATCAAACTTGATAGATAAAAAAATCAATCAAGATGCTTTGGTAGATTATTTACAATATCAAACCGTGCACGCGCCAAATACAATGGTAAATGGCGTAAAAATGTTGCTGCCGGGGCATTATCTAAGCATAGAAAATAAGGATGTAAAAACACAAGCTTATTGGCAACTTGAAAAAAATATTAATTATGCGAGCATAGGAAAATCGTATGAAGATATTTGTAAAGATGTACGAACACTTTTTTATGAAGCAGTTGAACGTCGTTTGGTAGCTGATGTTCCTTTTGGAGCTTTTTTATCAGGTGGCATAGACTCTAGTGCTATTGTAGGGGCAATGTCTAAAATATCATCCCAACAAGTAAAAACTTTTTCGGTGGTGTTTAACGAAAGCGAATTTTCTGAAGCACATTATGCGCGCATAGTATCCGAAAAATTTAAAACCGACCATCACGAAATAAAATTAAGCCCAGAGGATTTTTTAAACCAACTACCCGAGGCCCTTAATGCAATGGATCATCCTAGTGGCGATGGGCCTAATTCGTATATCGTATCTAAAGCAACTAAAAAGGCGGGTATAACAATGGCTTTGTCGGGCTTAGGAAGCGATGAAATTTTTTGTGGATATGACATTTTTAAACGAAGCTATAAATTAGAACAACAATGGTGGCTTAATTTTGTTCCTCGTATATTAAGGGTTACGGGTGCAGCAGCTTTAACATCGTTTAATAAAAATATAGCTTCACAAAAGCTAGCTCAAATATTAGCTAAACCGCAAGTTAGTTTTAATTATGCCTATCCTTTATTGCGACAAGTGTTGTTAGATAAACAAGTTAAACAGCTTTTGCAAAGAAGTGATTTGCCTATGAATTCAGTTTATCGTTTTTTACGCTTATTAGAGTTTGATGATAAAAATCATCGTTTAAGCAAATATTCTATCGCCGAAATTTCTACCTATATGCAAAATGTTTTGTTGCGTGATACCGACCAAATGAGCATGGCATCGGCACTTGAGGTGCGTGTACCATTTTTAGATTATAAATTGGTTGAGTACGTTTTAGGAGTTTCTGATAAACATAAGTACCCCCGTACGCCTAAAAAATTATTGACTGATTCTTTACAAGATTTGCTGCCGAGCGAAATAATGAACCGCAAAAAAATGGGCTTTGTGTTGCCTTGGCAACTTTGGATGAAAAACGAATTAAAACAATTTTGCGAAGAAAATTTGCTACATTTAGAAGAGCTTGGTTTTAACCAAAATACAGTAAATAACCTCTGGAAACTGTTTTTAAAAGGCGACCCTCAAATTACCTGGAGCCGCATTTGGCTCTTGGTTACACTCGGTAACTGGCAAAAAAACCTTAAATAATCATTGCTTTTAACACCGTCGTCTAAAACTGGAGTTTTTTTAACAGAGATGGCTTGTTTTTTTATTCTTAATAGTTTAA
This sequence comes from Bacteroidia bacterium, assembly GCA_035484495.1. GTDB lineage: Bacteria > Bacteroidota > Bacteroidia > B-17B0 > Aurantibacillaceae > PALSA-968. The sequence goes on from DATHOW010000138.1 coordinate 5,928, forward strand.
GTTTGGAATTCTGAAACACAACACAAACAACTCATGAATAAAAAAATATTTGCTACAGTTTTAATTGTCCTACTATCATGGACAATTAAATCACAAAACAATACTCAAAAAGAATATTTAAAAATGAGGGAAGCTAATAGGGCTTCGCTTGTACCTAAAACGAAAATTCTCAACGATTGTAATTTTTTTGGTGGAGACACTCTATCGGGTTTTCCTATAGAAACTGAAGTTGATGCTTTATTACTGAAGTATAAAAACTGTGATTACAATGAATTAAAAACAACCATTAAAAATAAAGAAGTTACTTTTATTAAAAATAAATATAAAATAGAAAAACTACCATTTGAATTAGCAGAGGAAAAATATAATAAAACCCATCAAATACAATATAATAACCCTAACAAGCCAACTAATAATAGCAAAGGCGCTAATCCATCGCCCTTTGCATCTGCCTGTGGTAATTTAGATTTCGAAAATGGAGATTTTTCAAATTGGATTGGATATGAAGGACATAATACAAATTCAAATGCTGCGCTTAACCTTGGCGGAGGTACGGGACCTATAACTCCGCCCCCCAACCTCAACTCGGTAGAGACATCTTGTGATTATTTTGCCATTTTAAATGCAGGTTTTGGCTCAGACCCCCTTTCAGGAACAACTGTACCATCTCCGTTAGGTGGTAATTGTGCGAGGTTAGGAGGTGAAAATAGAAACTTAGGCACAACTGGCCCCCCTATTGATTGTGACCCAACGCCAAGCAATTCTTCTAATTATACAGCAGGTGAGGTGTTAGAAACAACATTTACGGTTACTCCGGCAAATACAGCGTTTCAATACGCTTTTGTATTTGTATATGCAGATGATGGTTTTCACGTAAATGGAGCACAGCCCTATTTTAGAATAGAAGTTTTAGACCATTTAGGCGCTAATATTACTTGCTTAAGTTATTACCAACAAGGTAATAATGGTGTTGCACCGGTTGGTTATTCAAGTAATGGTTCTGTATTTTATAACTCAAATTGGAAAATTAGTTCTTTAAATTTAAAGCCATATTTAAATCAAGCTGTTACAATTAGGTTTACGGTTTGTGGTTGTACTCAACAAGCACATTTTGGTTATGCTTATGTTGATTGTAAATGTGCTCCTTTAGAGTTAATTATACCAAACGCAGTTTGTCAGGGACAAAGCGCTACTTTAACAGCTCCACCACAATCGGATGGAACTTATGCTTGGACAGGAAGTGGAGCAATTACAAGTGCTACTACTAATTCAATAATTACAACTAGTACGGCGGGTACATATACTGTAAAAATTACAAACCAGCAGGGATGTTCCTATACACTTGATACAACCATTGCGTT
>DATHOW010000139.1:0-15019 GCA_035484495.1 Bacteroidia bacterium
CCAAATTATCGTGAGATAGTAGAGTTATTTTATATTGAAGAGTTAAGTAATGAAGAAATTGCTAAACGAGTTAACTTGCCCTTAAGTACTGTTAAGACACGCCTTTTTAGGGCTCGCGATTTACTTTTAACCATTGTTAAGAGACAAAAAAACTTTTAATCGTGCAGGGCGCAGAAATTATCTTCCATTATTTTCCTTCTTTAAGCCAACAGCAAAAAGACCAATTTGTACAACTGGAAGCTTTATATAAAGAGTGGAATGAAAAAATAAATGTAGTTTCCCGAAAAGATATCGAGCAACTTTATTTACATCATGTTTTACATTCGTTAGGTATAGCAAAGGTTATGTCGTTTGCGGATAATAGTCAGGTGCTTGATGTAGGCACGGGCGGTGGTTTCCCCGGTATTCCATTGGCTATACTGTTTCCTAATTGCCAGTTTCATTTGGTAGATTCTATTGGTAAAAAAATTACGGTAGTAAAAGAAGTAGCTACGGCTCTTGGTTTAAAAAACGTAAGTGCGCAACAAATTCGTGCCGAATTGCTTACTGCTAAGTACGATTTTGTAGTGAGTCGTGCTGTTACAGAATTAGTAACATTTACTACTTGGGTGCGTAAAAGTTTTTCCAATAATAATTTTAATGCTTTTAAAAACGGCTTACTTTATTTAAAAGGCGGTGATTTAACCGAAGAGCTAAAACCCTTTGGTAGACACACACAGGTGTATAATTTAAGCGACTATTTTAAAGAAGACTTTTTCGAAACTAAAAAAGTAGTTTATCTTCCTGCGGGAAAGATTAAATAGTTACTTCCTGTTTTTTCTTTCTTCCCACATATTTAGTAACTCAACTACTAACGAGAAACCTAAAGCGGCATACACATAACTTTTTTCAATTTCAAACCCTGTAAATGTTTTTACCGAATCGGCTAGTAATAATAAAGCAATCACCAATAAAAAAGTAAGTGCCAGCATTTTTATGCGTGGATTTTTGTTAATAAAATTAGCTACTGCGCCTGAAAATAAAACCATTACGGCCATAGCCGCAATAACAGCACCGCCCATAATAATTAGGTTTTTAGAAACTACAATGGCGGTTAAAATAGAATCGAAAGAAAAAACAATATCAATTAAAACAATTTGAAAAATAATATTTGCAACACTTGCCTTTTTTGAATTGGCTGCGTGTTCAGCTTCTTCCCCATTAATTTTTTCTCTAATTTCTCCACCTGTTTTATACAATAAGAATATACCACCACCAAAGAAGATTAAATCGCGCAAGGTGATGCCATGACCAGCAATAGTAAATAACGAGGCTTCTTGCGAGGATAAAAAACTAAGGGTAAACAAAAGGGCTATGCGTATAAGTACGGCAAGCATTAAACCTGTTGTACGCGCCTGACCTCTTTGATTTGCCGGAAGCTTATCAGCAATAATGGCAATAAAAATAATGTTATCTACACCTAAAACAACTTCTAAAAGCGATAGAGTCAATAATTGAATCAGCCCCTGGGCGGTAAAAAGATCAGCAAGCATATCAGAAAAATTCATCGTACAAATTTGTGAAAAAAAACCGTAGTAAAATTATACAGCTACATTATATTCTCTAAGTGTGTCGTTTAAAGATGTTTTTAAATCGGTGCTTTCTTTTCGTTTGCCAATAATTAAAGCACAAGGTACCTGAAACTCCCCTGCCGGAAATTTCTTTGTATAAGAACCCGGAATAACTACGCTACGTTCAGGCACAATGCCTTTCATTTCAATAGGTTCTTTACCTGTAACGTCTATAATTTTTGTAGACTGCGTTAAGCAAACATTTGCACCTAACACAGCTTCCTTACAAACGCGCACACCTTCTACTACAATACAACGGCTGCCAATAAAGCAATTATCCTCTATAATAACAGGTGCAGCTTGCACAGGCTCAAGTACTCCGCCAATGCCAACACCGCCACTTAAATGCACATTTTTGCCTATTTGGGCACAACTGCCAACCGTTGCCCAAGTATCTACCATAGTACCGCTATCTACATAAGCGCCAATGTTTACATAACTGGGCATCATAATTACACCGCTCGCTAAATAAGCTCCATAACGGGCTATAGCGTGTGGCACTACACGTACACCAAGCTGAGCGTAGTTTTTTTTAAGTTGCATTTTATCGTGAAATTCTAAAGGCCCTATCTCAATAGTTTCCATTTTGCGAATGGGGAAGTATAAAATAACCGCCTTTTTAACCCATTCATTTACCTGCCATTGTCCATTAGGCAAAGGTTCTGCTACACGCAACTTGCCCTTATCAAGTTCTTCAATTACTTGGTTAATAGTGTTTTGTACGGCTAAATCTTTTAAAAGCTCTCTGTTTTCCCAGACTTTTTCAATGAGTTTTTGTGGCATATAATGGCTTGTTTAGGCCTTGCAAGTTAAATAAATTATGTATATTCGTGCCCTCTAAAATGGTTTTGTAGCTCAACTGGATAGAGCATCTCACTACGGATGAGAAGGTTTGGGGTTCGACTCCCTACAAGACCACAACCCAAATAAAACCCTTGCTAGTCAAGGGTTTTATGTTTTTACCCTGATCGAAATTTAGAGTTAATCTTTTAAATATCTAATAATTAACAGGCCAAATAAAAAAGTAATTGAAAATATATACATTCATAATGTATTGGGCTGTTTTACTGAGTTTTGCATTTGGGCAAAATTTAGTACCCAATCCAAGTTTTGAACTCGCCAAAGCTGACCCAACAGAAAGTATAACAACAACAAACAATTTTACCTGCGAGGAATGGGGAAGTGCTACAAAAGGCACACCTGATTATTATACGTTAAAACGAACTAGTAATTTTAGTGCTCCGGCAAATTTTTGGGGTATACGAGCACCTCATTTTGGAGATGCTTATGTAGGAATTGCAGTTAATCATGTAGGCCTAGATATGTACGAGTATCTTCAGGTTAAACTAACCCAAAAACTTGTAAAAGATAATTACTATTGCTTTTCGCTATTTATAAGTTCAGCAGATATTCCTAATTTTTCGACAAACGAATTAGATTACATTTTAAGTGTTGACAAACCATATCAAAACACCGGTGGAATATTTAAACAAACTTCTTACGAAAAATTTATAGCTACTAAAGGTTTTATTGAACCGAAAAGTTGGAACAAAATTTCGTCGTGTTTTAAGGCAAAAGGAGATGAAGAATATTTGACTTTTGGTGTTTTAAACCAAAAATGCAAGCATTTTAACCTTAGAAATGGGGTAGGGGCATTTACCGGAATGTACTTTTACATTGATGATGTAAGTTTAACCCCAATAAAAGATATTAAGGAATGTAAGTGCAACGAGCTTACAGTTATAAAAACACCTGAAAACAATTACAACCTTGCTTTAAATAAACCCATGGTTCTAAAAAATATAAATTTTGAAAACAATAAAGCGCAATTAGTATCCAGTTCAAGTAACGAGCTTAACAAATTAGCCAGCTATCTAAAATCATCTCCTAACTTTAAAATTGAGATTATTGGTTATACTGATAATGTTGGGAATGAAAAGGATAACCTTATATTAAGTAATTCAAGAGCCAAATCGGTAGCTGACTTTTTAATTAATGCTGGCATAGCTAAAGACAGAATTACATTTAAGGGTTTAGGTAATAGCACGCCAATTAAACCAAACAATACAGAAGAAAATAGACTTTTAAACAGAAGAGTTGAGTTTAAAATTATTAATCCCATTGAAGTAAATTATTCGCTTCCCCCCCAAGTAATTGATAGCGCTTTGTTTTTCTTAAACAATAACTGCGAGTATAACAAAGCTATACTTTGTTACCAAAATAAACTGAAAACACTTAACTATACAAACATCTTAGAAAAGCAACTTGATTATTATAATTTGGCTTGCGCATATTCTTTAAATAATAATGCAGATAAAGCATACGAAAATCTTAAAATTAGTATTAAGATGGATACATCAACGTTTAGTAGCTATTTAACCGATCCTGATTTCTATAATTTAATCAATAAAAAACCTTGGTTTGCATTTATATTACAAAATAAACCTACCAAATATAAAAGCATGAATGATTCGTTGCTTTTTAATTTGTCTAAAATTGCCATACAAGACCAAGCATTCTATAGTCAATTACAATGTGCAGAAAGTAAATATGGAAACGTATCAAAACAAACAAATAAAATATGGGCTATAAAAGATTCTTTAAATAAGAAAAACCTTTTAATGATTGAAAAATACTTGGCCGACAGTATAAACGTTTTAAGCAATCGTGTTGTTGGTAATGTATTCTCTTCAAAGTGTTTTTTAGTTATTCAACATTCTGATAGTATTACGATGAAAAAATATTTGCCTATTATAAAAGCATTGTATAAAAAAGGAGAAACTGATGGGGAAAATTATGCCTTGTTATATGATAGAGTGTCATTACCAAAAACTAAGGGTTATCAGTATTATGGTACGCAAATTAATACAGATAAAAACATCCCCTACCCAATTTTGGATGAAAAAAACGTAGATAAAAGAAGAAAAGAGCTTGGCATGGAGCCACTAAAAGACTACTTATTAAGATTTGGTATATTGTATAAACCTAAAAAATAACTGTCCTTATTTCTATCTAATGTATTTGGTAAACAAACATTTAAGTTTTAATCCTTTTTTAATGCTCAATAGAGTTTTGAGTCTAGAAGATCTAGAAATAGCAAAATTATTTTCCCAAAAAGCCCCCAATCTTAAAAAAATCATCGCTAATTTTGATGGCTATTGAACCGAATAGCTCCACGGTCATAACTCAAATAAAATAAACATGAAAATTCTTAAAAAAATCTTGAAATGGTTAGGCATCGTTATATTGCTATTAGGCGCTATTGGCGCAACTTTATATATGATTTATTTGCGCCCATTTATGCAAAAAATGAAGCAAACAACTGTGGTTAATTATGATAAGGAGCTTACACTTGTTTTAGGCGGTGGAGGTAACAGCGGTATTTTAGTTTCAGATAGTTTGGTTATTGTTATAGATACTAAAATGGATGAGGGAGCTGAAAAATTAGCTAAAATGGCAAAAGAACTAGCGGGAAAGAAGCCTATTTTAGTTATAAACACGCATTATCATCCGGACCATAGTACAGGTAATAGTTTTTACACAGGGCAAACTATTATTGCCGGAGCCAACTACACTAAAGAGTTTTGGATAAAAAATGCCGGAGAAAAAACATTGCCTACCGAATGGTTGAAAGATAGAATGAACATTAAAATGGGGGATGACACGGTAACACTTTTTAACCTAGCTAAACCAATACATACAGTAAGTGATGTAATGGTTTATTTGCATAGAAGAAAAATGTTGTTTGGCGGAGATGTAATCCTTAACAAACAAGCCCCTGCAATTTTTGGTGTCGCTGATTCTGATCCGGACGGCTATTTAGCTACGCTTGATATGCTACCTAAGCAATTTGATATTCAGAAAGTAGTACCTGGTCATGGTGATATAGGCGGCATTGAAATCATAGATAATTTCAGACAATATTTTCTTGACATGAAAACCGCAGCTAATGATGCCTCTAAAAAAGATGAACTGGTTGCTAAGTATAAAGATTGGGGACAGATACCCTTTTTGATGTCTCCGGGGGCTACAATAAGTGCTTTCAAAAAGAAAGCAGAGCAGAAATAGTTAACGTTTGTTTTAACGCTTTAGCCACTTCAGTTTCGGGAAAATATCGTAAACGAAATCATTTACATCTGTACTCAACTTAAAATATAGGGATGCAATTCCGTAAACGATTCCAATTGGAATACTTCTACATAATCCGTCAACAATAACATTGGTTTGTTTAGGTATAAGTAAACTAATGCCTATACAAACTATTCCTAATATCAGTATCCAAAAACAATTCAGCGTAAATGGTTGCATTTTAAAATTGTATTGTACAAACCCTAGTCGTAATATATTATAGGCAAACAATGTAATCATAGAGGCTAGGGCCGCACCCTCTATGCCCATATTAAAAAACACCATAAAGGCGTAGTTTGATGCTAAGGTTAGTATTACTAAAAAGCCGGTAAAAAAAAGGTCGTATTTGTATTTTTTAGATGTTACAGTAATTACTGCATTTAACCCGGTTATCATATCAAACAAACGACCTAAGCTTACAAACAAAAAAACATACTTGCCCGAGTGATATTCTTTAGGTAAAAAGCTTAAAATATTGTCAATATTTATCCATAAAAGTAAAAATATAAACCCGCCAATTAGCATATTGCTTATGGTTACTTTTTTATAAAGACTTTCCATTTTTACCATATCATTATCTTTCCAATAGGTTGAAACCAACGGGCTGGTAATTTTTAGGATAGACCTATATGGAATAAATATGATGGTAGAAATAAAGAAAACTGTGGTGTAAATCCCTGTATAGTATAACCCATTTTTAAGAAGTGAGGCAATCATTAAACCATCAATGTTCGATATAATAGAATTGCCGGCACTGCTTAAAATGGCAAATAAACCAAAGTAAAACATTTGGTAGCGCAACGTCTTTATTCTAAAACTCCTAATGGGCTTATAGCTCCATTGTTTTAGGTAAATTATATATACTACTAGAATTAATGCATGCGAACAATTTAAAATAACATAAATAAAAACAAACTGCTTAAAAGTAACTAAGCCCAATGCAAACAAGGATATGCTTAGGGTGGCCATTAGCCGTATATAAACTTCATTTACAAACGATGGCACAACCACTTTTAATAAGGAGCGCAAGTACGAATCATAAATAGTAAAAAACAAGGTTGCTAAGCCAAGGGGAATTAAGTAGTAATAATTTTCTACCAATAATGGAGAGTTAGCCGAAAACTTTGTAATAACCCAAGGTTTTAGGAATAAAAACCCCAATGTGGTTACAAGAAAACCAATAGTAACAATCAACGATGTCCAATATAAAAAACCATGATGTTTTCTTTCTCTATCCTGAAAAAACGGAAAAAACTTAAGTATAACTCCATTCATGCCAAGTGCTGAGAATTGAGCGTATAAAAGAGCTACACTAATTAATGTGTTGGTTAAGCCTACTTGCTCAGGACTTAAAAAATTGGGAAATAATAATACTTTGTTAATGTAGCCAATAATAACTCCAACATACGATACAATTGAAAGTGCTATGCTCTGCTTTTTTACTATTCCCACGTTAAAACATTAGTATAAACTGCAATTTAAATGTTTGCAAAAAATGATAGTACAAAGTAATAAAACATTTATGATCTAACGATAAAATAGTCAATTATTGTGTAAGTTGCTTATTATTGATATAGAAAATAGTAGGAGAAAAGTAATTGTAAATAAACATTGTATATCTTTGGTGTCGTATAAATTTTTTAGGTTTAGATAGTAATTTTCAAAAAAATAAATAGTTCAATCTGTATGATTTCTGTATCACAAAATGGTGTTAAGTTACCAAGTGTTTATACTAAACTTGAAGTTCAACCATTCTTAATTCCAAATAATTACTAAACAGTATGAAAGTTGCTATAATTGGTGGTGGATTATTCGGGTGTTGTATCGCTCTTGAGTTATCTAAATCAGGCCATGAAGTTGATTTGATAGAAGAGCAAGGTGATATTATGATGCAGGCTTCAAAAGTAAATCATAACAGGATACATTTAGGGTACCATTATATAAGAAGTATAGCAACAGCCGAGCAAAGCATAGAGGGCTTACTTTCTTTTATGTTTAATTTTGGAAATGCGGTAAAATATCAGTTCGCAAATTATTATGCCATAGCAAAGCATAACAGCAAAACTTCTCCCGAAAAATTCTTAGAATTTTGTGATAATGTAGGCATCAGTTATGATGAAGGGTACCCTGATAAAGAGTTTCTTGACCCTGTTCAATTAGAAGCTTGTTATAAAGTACCTGAGCCTGTGTTTGATTATAATCACCTAAAAAAAATGGTAGGAGATTATTTAGCAAAAACTAGTGTAAACCTTCAGTTAAATACAAAGTGCTTAAATGTAAAAAAACAGGCAGATGGAACTTATTTGGTAAAAACAAGTAAGGAAGAAAAAGTTTGTGATGTTGTAATTAACGCATCGTATGTAAACTTTAATACAATAAATGAATGGATGGGAATTTCGCCTAAACCATTATTGTATGAACATGTAGTTATTCCAACATTTAAATACAAAACAGATACGCTTGGACTTACCGTTATGGATGGCGAGTTTTGTTCAGTAATGCCAAAAGGCATGAACGAGAATGAATTTTTATTATACCATGTAAAGCATTCGGTGTTGGAGTCTAAACTAATAGATAAGCGACCTGAATTCAAAAAAATTGCGGCAGATTACGAAAACGAAATTTACGAAAACTCAAGTTTATTTATGCCGTTTTTAAGGAAGGTTGAACGACAAGGCTTTTCTGAAATAACACGTGTAGTTCATAAAAATACGGACGACGCACGCTTAACCGAATTATATACTTTTGATGAACATAAAAATTATTTTGCCGTTTTATCAGGCAAAATTACGACCTGCTATCAAGTTGCCATCGAAATAAAACATATATTGCAAGACAAAATTACTGTAAAACGCTTTAAAATTTAAACTTATGAAACTACACTTAGGCTGCGGAAAAAACATTAAACCCGATTATACCAATATTGATGCTTATGTTAAAGATGAGCGAATTGTAAATGCCGATATTTTAAACTTGCCATATCCGGATAATTCTGTAGATGAGATTTTAGCTGAGCACATGTTTGAACATATTCCGTTTAAAGATGAAGAAAGGCTGTTTAAAGAGTGTTTTCGTCTACTAAAAAAAGGTGGAAAATTGCGCATTGAAGTGCCTGATATGGAGTGGTTGTGCAAACAATTTTTAGAAGCTGAAGATGATTTTAAATCTTTTTACCAAGTAGGTGCCGTTGACCATTATTTTGGCAACAACAAATCTATTGAACAACGTTGGGGAATGATTACAACGCATTTTTTTGGAAACCAAAATGGCGGAGGTCAATTTCACTACAATGGCTATACTAAACAAAAAATGGTAAAAATTGCTTCGTTAGTAGGATTTAGCTCTTGCGAGGTTATAAAAATAATGAACAAAGGTGCACAGGCTTTAGTTGCCATTTACACAAAGTAACAAATGCAAAAAAATATTCTGCTTGTTGGTGCTACCGGCTACATTGCCCAAAATGTAATTAAAACATTAGGGGTAAAAAAAGAATATAATTTTATTAAAGCACAACGCAGCGCGACCAATCCCGATGAATTGTATTTAGATTTTTCGAATGTTGCCTCTATTGAAAATTTTAAACTTCCAGATTCAATTCATCTCGATGGGATATTTTTTTTGCAAGGAATCAATCCTCAAAAAAATACCAAAGAAATAACATACGACCATTTTTTAAAAATGATGCAGGTAAATTTAATTGGTCCGGCATTGTTAATCAAAAAATTGCATCAGTCAATTAACCCCAATGCACTGGTTTTATTTTTCTCTTCTATTGCTGCCCAAAAAGGAAGTTATGACCCATCTTATGCGGCTGCAAAATCTGCCCTTACTGGCTTTATGAATAGTTTAGCAAATGAATTTCCGTTTATTAGGTTCAATAGCATTTCTTTAGGCTTGGTAGAAGGTTCTCCGGTAGAAAAAGGCATGACCGAAGATTTTAAAAAGAAACATAAAGAAAAAATGTATGGCAACGAACTTATTAAAGTAGATTCCATAATTGAAACTATTGAGTTAATTCTTAAAAACAAGAGCATTTGCACCACAAATATTCAACTCGATGGAGGGTATAAAATTTAAGATAGATGCTTGCTAATTATACGCTTATAATTCCTACCAAAAACCGACACCAATATTTACGAAGAGGAATTGAGTATTACGGGAACACAGAAATTAATGTAATTATTGTTGATTCGTCGAACACTAAATACGAAGGTGAAATCCATTTTAAAAACATTAGTTATCTACATTTTCCGGGACACATTTTTGTAACTAAAATCAGAGAGGCTCTTAAAAGCGTAGATACTGAATATTGCGGGATGTGTGCCGATGATGATTTTATACTTCCTGCTTCGTTACGAACTTGTGTTGAGTTTTTAAGTAACAATACAGATTATGTTGCAGCCCAGGGGAACTCCATATCTTTTTGGAAAATGCCTTTTAATCGATTAATGATTTTACCATCATTACATCCTTATTTATCTGAAGCGAAAGATGATTTACCATCTAAACGACTACTAGAAATATTTAAAAATTATTTTCAACTATACTACTCTGTTCATAAGACAAGTAATTTTAAAGAAATATTTGCTACATACGATAGCAATATTAAAAGCCTGAATTTTTTTGAAATATACATTGCATTTATTTCGGCTATAAATGGCAAGTGCAAAACATTGCCTGTTTTTTATACGGTACGAGAGGGAATCGCGGGATCTACGGGACGAACGGCAGGTAATCCGGTAGATTTAATAAATAACAACAACGAAATTAAAACTTGGTTTTTTAATAAAGTAGCCGAGAAAATATCAGTCGTGGAGAAAACCACTTTGCAAAAAGCAAAAGAGTATGCTGAAGATGCTTTTAACCTTTATGCGCAAGGGGTTAAAAGAGTCTTTACAGTATCAAAGCAACAGTCTGTAATTAATAAACTTGTTCCTGCATCTAAAATACATTGGGTAAAGTACGTTAAGCTAGTTTTAATATACGGCAGTGTAAATGCTTATGCGAAAAAAATAACGAAGAGTTTGCAAGGCTATCCTTTTAATGAAGAAGTAAATGTTAAGGAGCTATCTAAAATAAAGAACATTATTTTAAAATACCCCATAAATAACTAAGTCCTACTTATTAATTAAAGTGTTAATGATTTAGTCTGCTTTTTTCTTGTTCATTACTTTGTGTTTCGCGGGCTACAACTTTTGTGTTTCCAAAATTGTAATTAAGACTTACAACTAACCTTCTGGTATCTTGGGTAACGTAAAAATTCCAGTTTTGATTATTAAAATTTACGCCTGTGCGAAAATAGGACGAATAAAATATATCATTTATTCCTATGCTGCCATCTAATTTTCCCTTAAAAAAGGTTCTTTTAATAGCGAGCGAAGCCATCCACCGAGATTTAACTTGAGTTAAGCCATTATTTTTTCCACTATTATAAAAAGCAATAATTTCTAGCTTGGTATTTTTTTGAACAATAAGAGTGTTGGTTAACCTTGGAGAATAGTAAAAAGAAGCTGTTTTAAAAGGAGCGCCATCTACATCCCCTATAAACTCGATATAGGATAAAGTACCATTAACTGATAACTCCCACCATGGCTTTAAAGTGTGTTGAATAGAGAAAGAGTAAGCGTAGTAATTATTTAATTTCATATTTTTAATGGTTTCTGTAGTAACCTTCGAGCTATCATTTTGTCTTGTATAATTAAGCATAACATTATCAATTCGGGTGTATGTAAAGCTGTTTGTTATAAGCTGCTTATAGCTGTGTGTAATTTCGATATTGTTACTATAATGCGGTTGCAGAAAAGGGTTTCCCTCATAATAAGAATATTGATCTCTATAAAACCTAAAGGGATTCAAATCGTTGTATTGCGGCCTATCTATTCGTCTGTTTAAATTTAATTGTAAACTGTTGTTTTTTGATATGGCATATCCTAGCGAAATATTTGGAAATAAATTATAGTAGCTGCGTTTTATTTCGAATTCCTTTACTGTATTTCGCCCGGTTAAATTGGTGTTCTCGGCTCTAAGACCTAGCTGCATATTTATTTTTTTAAATGATTTGATATAGTTTAAATAGGCAGCATAGGTCTGTTCGATATATATGTAGTTATTTGTTAATGTAGTATCCTGAAAATAATTTCCGGAAGAATTATCTTTTCTCTCAAACAAATAATTATTTGAGGTGTTAATGAAACTGGTTTTTGCGCCGGTCTCGAAAGAGGATGTTGGATTAATTATTTTGGTAAAATCGAGCTTTGATGCAAAAATGGTGGTGGCACTCATATTGCTGCTTCGATAGATATTGGGTGAAAGTGCTTCTCGATTACCGGCATCTAAAAAATGATTTTGAATGCCGCTGGCGTATTTTTCAGATAGCCTGGTGTAATCTGATGTGAAATTTAAAACGGTTCCTATTGTATCAAAATGATGTTCAGCATTAATGTTATAGTTGTTGACAATCCATTTGTCAGGAATGTAAGTTGATGCATCTAAATGGTCGAATCCTAAATTATTATATTGTAAAACTTTAGTTGTTCCATAACCGGTAGAATTAAAAGAACCAGGACCACCATCAATTTTAAACCCAAGAATATTTTTTTTATTAACGAACCAATCTGCCCCAATTTTATAGGTAAGACTTTTTTCTACATCGTTAATTGTATTTACAGCATTTAATTCTGTAGCAGAAGTATCTGTACTAAATTTTTTATTAAACTTTTCTTTACTTTGATAATCTCCATAATTATAATCTAAATTAGAAAACAGGGCTATTTTACTGGATTTGTAATTGAGTGATAAACCAGACATTGACCGTGCATAAAACCCCTGAGAGCTTGATGTATAAGCACTTCCGTTAAATCCAATAGTTTTTGTTTTTTTTGTTTTAATGTTTATCATGCCCGAAGTTCCTGCTGCGTCATATTTAACTGGTGGGTTTTTTAGGAGTTCAATTTTCTCTACTAGTTCTGCATTCATGCTTTTCAGCATATTAAATATTTGAATATTTGTAAGTTGTTGAACACGGCCATCTAGCATAATAATTACACCGGTCTTACCGTTTAATTGAATTACATTATTATCTATACTAACACCCGGTAGTTTAGATAATAAATCATAAACTGTGTTTCCTTTTGCCAAAGGACTGTTTTCTACGTTAACTATTATGTTCCCATTCTTAAACTCAATTGTTTTTTTTATGCTTGTAACTGAAATTTCATTTAAGCTAACGCCCTCAGAAATTAACTGCATGTCGGGCATTCGAAAATTTGTTGCACTATCAATTTGTATAATGGAGCTAAATGCATCATTAAATCCAATCGTATTTATTTTTAGAATGTAAACCCCTTGTTTAACGTTAGAAAAAGAATAAAACCCTTTTTCATTAGTAATCACTCCTTTAACTATAGTGCTATCACTTTTATTTAAAAGAGCGATTGTGGCAAAGGAAATTGGACTCTGTGTCGAATCGACAATTCTTCCCTCAATGGTTTGGGAATGAAGTTTAATGTTTGAAAACACCAATGCCAGTATGGTGCAAAAAAGAATTCGCATAAATTACTTGGTTTAAAGTAAAGGCCTATTAATTACCAGCGTTGACTACTACTCTAAAACCAATTCTTGGAGATGGTTTTATTGGAGCTTTAAACTCATCTTCGCTATCTATTTTTACGTGTTCAAAATCACTAGCCCAGTTTCCACCTTTTGTTTTGATGGTTTTAGTGCCAACTACATAAACCATTTCAGATACGTTGCCACTCATACAATACAAAAAATAATCATTTGGATTGTACGAATAAACATGAACAGTTGCAATTGTATCGCTACAAAGTGCCATGCCGGCAGATGTGTAGGAGTTAGGATTTGATTTAGACGGATAAATAATTGGCTGCATAAATTGCTCTTTAAGTTTTTGTATGCAAAAATTGGCTAAAAAAAGATGTCTATTATTTTGTATAGAGTCTCTTCCCCAAGGATATGTGGCGTTGACTTTTCCTGCTTTTGCAGCATAAACCCATTCGCTTTCATCGGGCAATCTAAATGTACTTGTAGCTAATTTTTTGTTTTTAGTGTTTGCATTACTTGCTACTAATTCACTAAGCCATTTGCAATACAGTTCTGCGCCTTCTTGTGAAATATTTACTACGGGGAAATAATTAAATTTCGAATCGGAAAAATAAACATCCTTATAGCTGTCAAATTTATTTAAACCCGCAGCATTTAACCAAAGTTGTTGTTCGGGCTTAGCTTTTAAAAACTCATCATTTCTACCCTGAATAAGTAAATCAAATAAAAAAGTGCGATACTCAAGGTTGGTAACTTCTGCGGTTTGCATATAAAACCCTTTACCTAGAATTAAAGCATATCGTTCTTTACTTAGTTTAGATGCCAGTTTTACTATTTTCTTTTTTTCTTTTACGGTTTCCTTAATTTCTTTTTCTGAAAGCTTTGGAAATACATACGCAAAAACTTCTCTTTTCTCGCTCTTTACAGTTATTGGTTCGTGATATACAACAACTTCGGTTAGGGTGTCCAAATTGTTTTCTGTTTCGGTGGGTATATAAGTTTCGACTTGATTAACTTCTTTATCAATAAATGGCTTATCGTTTGTTACTGTGGTATCTAATTGGGTTTGTTGAATAACAACTTGATTTGAGTCTTTATTGGTAACTAATGGAACAACGGAGGTTAATTGATTTTCGGATGTTGTATTGTTTGTAGTAAAATAAAATGCTGATACTAAAACAACACCAATAATAGTTAATAACAGAAAAATTTTATTTAAAAAGAATTTTTTTGCGACAGACGGCATTATTTTAGGTGATAGTGTTTGTTCTGCTAAAGATTCTGCAATTTGATTGTTTTTAGGATTATTAAAGTCCAAGCCCAAAAATGATTGGTTAAGGAGTTTATCCAGTTCCTTTTCAGAAATGTTTTTATTTTTCATTAGGCGTAGTATTTATTTTATGTAACTCTGCATTTACATTTTCTAAAAGCTGTTTTTTTAAACGAGCGTAGTAAACTTTTAATTGATTTTCGGGTTTGTTTACAAAAGCCGAAATTTCGCTGTACGGCATATCCTGTCCGCGCATAAGTAAAAGAATTCGCTGCCACTCTTCTAATTTATCCAGTTCCTTATTTAAAATTTGTAATTGTATGTTTTCTTTTTGAGGGACTTCTTCATCCGTATTTGCAAAATCATTTAACTCAACTTCAAGGTTTTTATGTTCGAACGACTTATTATCTCTAAAATAATTGCGTAAAAAATTTATATGCGTTTTAAA
>DATHOW010000140.1:0-11199 GCA_035484495.1 Bacteroidia bacterium
TTTGGAGAACCGGTTTGTAAATGATATAACTATTGGTTTTGGTTAATGTTTGTATCGTTTGCCAAGCTGGTTCTCCATTAAAAAAATAATACTTAAATTGCTGGTGCTTAATTTTAATAAGTGCCTATGCTTTTACAAACAATAGAAAAGTGGTTCTTAAAAAGTAAGCCCAATATGTATAAATACGAAGATGGGTTTTATGAGGTAACTTATTTAACCAATTCTCCTCAAGCCACAGTCGAAAGCCTGGCTAAAGTTCCCTTTCGCACCCAAGATAAAAAAGCGCAAACTATTACATCAACCCTGCAAAATAATTATGCAAGCAGTGTTGTACATTATCAGGAAATTGAAGAAGGCTTATGGATTATTTCAGTCGATGTAAAATTCGATAACAACATTCGCTTTAAACTAACTACCGATAAAAATATTCCGGCAAATTATTATTTATTAATATGTCAAATTAGTAAACTGCCTTATATAGCCAATAAACCATCTTTAGAAGAGCTAACCTACGATTATAAATCGTGGGCATTAATAAAACCCGGTAAAGCTATTAATGTAAATCAGTTTAAAAATACCCACGTAGTATCGTATCATATTTATTTTAGCGAAGCGTGGTTTAAAAAAAATATTCTCCCAATCGAATCACTTAGGAAAAATGAATTAAGTAGTTTTTTAGCATCAAACCGAGATTATATTATTTGGCCTTCGGCCGAAACAAACGTAGAACCAATTTTTGATGCCACTTGGCAAACTATTCAACAAAAAGGTAGCCAAGGTGTTGCAAACCCCTTAGAGTTAAAAATACACACACTTAATTTAATTAATTCGTTTTTAACCCAACTGGTAGATAAAGAAAAATACAAACGCTATTTTAATATAGAAGATGAGGATAGAAAAATAGCCTTACAGGCCGAAAGAATAATAATTGAAAACCTCCTTACCGATTTTCCAAGTATAGAAAGCATAGCCAAGCATTTGCATATATCACCTTCAAAACTAAAAAGCATTTTTAAAACCAATTTTGGTATGCCAATGCATAAATATTATCTAGCTAAAAAAATGGCCTATGCTAAAGAGCTTCTTTTAAAAGATAATGTTTTAATTAAAGATATAGCTTACAAAGTGGGCTACGAAAACGTGAGCAAATTTTCGGCTACGTTTAAAAAACATTACGATTGTTTGCCTTCGGAGGTTTATCATCAAAAAGGCGAATTTTTTTACCTTAAGCACAAATATAATTTATAACTCATCATTTAGCCCGGCGGTTTAAATAACAAGCGGGTATAAAAAACTACATTATCCTAAAGCAAACTATAAATTTGTAACATTCTATTCTATCTTTGTTTACCATCCATGAAAAAACCGCAGTACGTAATTTTTATTTGTTGTAGCGCTGTTTTAGTGTTTCATGTATTTTGCACCCTGTTTTTTAATTTTTATTCCGTAACCGAAAACACCTTAGTGGTAAGGGTTGTACGCCGATATATGCTGCCCATTTTTAGTCAAAACAACAAAGTGTTTGCGCCCAACCCACCTTTGTATAACCAGCAACTAATAGTACGTTACTACAACGGCAAACGTGGCTGGACAAGTTGGATAAACCCCGGGCAAAATCTCTTAAACATTAGGTACAGCAACCCCTTTAACGTAGCCGGCACCGAGCATAAAGTACACGAGTACGTGTTGGCTCAAATATGGGATGCGCATATAGTAGCCCAAAATAAATTCCCTGCCGATAGTTTACATAAACCCTTGTCCGATTCTTTACAAAACGATTTTATGTTGCACGATGCGCGTTGCATAATGGCACAACATTATTTTTCTGATATGATGCTAAAAGAAACCGGGCGCACCTTATTTAGCAAACTACAATACAAAGTTATTTTTACCTATCCCCAAGCGTTTAGCGGTAAAGCGGTATCCGATATTAAAGCAACCACCGGCGAATTACTTTTCCCCGAAATGAATTTTATCCCAAGGCATGTTCAAGTTAAATAACTACATAAACTCCATAACCACTACAACGCCTTATAGCAACAACATTAGCTTGTTCCGCAAAAGCATTATGGTTTTTTTGCTGTGCAACAGCTTGCTTCTTTTATCTTATTCTAAAGTGTTATATGGGCCGTTCAGTTATTTTTTGCCTTTGCAACAACATAGCAATGCCCTACTTAATTTTTTTAACCCGCTAGAAAACCCAAGTGCCGCCACCAACTGGAAATTTTTTGTAGGCGCGCAACTTGCATCTATTGTAGCTTGTTTGTTTTTACCTTATAAACGACTTTCAACCCTGCTTGTTTATTTTTTTACCATGTGCTTGTATTACAAAACAATTTCTATACAAAACGGAGGCTTTAATCTTTTAGTCATTACACTCTTCTTCCTAATTTTTATGGATGAAAATGCCGATAGCATCCAACACCCAATTTTAAAAACACTAAACATTACCGTAAGCAATTTCGCGCTTTGGGCAGCACGCTTTCAGGTGCTTATTTTGTACGTAACTGCCAGTTATTTTAAATTGTTAGGTAGTACTTGGCTTAACGGCACCGCGTTTTATTACGTGTTGTACAACGACACCTACAGCCACCCTTGGTTTAAATATTTATTTATCGATAGCAGTTTTTTTATACACGCCATAACCTGGTTTGCCTTGGGCTTTCAATTGTTATTTCCGGTTTTAATTTGGTTTAAAAAAACAAAACCTTACGTGCTTATAGCAGGCATAGTTTTTCACTTACTAATAATCTTCGTAATGGGCCTTACCGATTTTGGCATCATTATGATACTGATGTACCTGTTATTTTACGTGCCTAAATTTCTTAGGCCAAAAAATGTTAGTGCTAACTAAATACTAATAAGCATCAAAATCTATCAACTCAAAATAAACATCTTCCTTTTTTAAAACGGGCAAAGTGCCGCTTAAATCTCTAAATATTAAATTTAACGGAGATGGTTTTAGTTTATCGGGCAGGTTTAAAAAAAATCCTTTTTGCTTTAACTCTTTCCCAATTCCAATCCACAACTTAACAGGCAGCATAACCTTTGTTTTTAGTTGAGGTGCAGCCATTGTTTTAGGCAGCTCCGTTATTTTCGAAAAAATGGCAGGCTTATCCGTTACCGAGTAAACATTGCCTTTATGTAAAAAGTACTGTGCCCCCGGGCATTTCATGCGCCATGCCATGCTTTCGTTATTCCAAATGGCTTTTAATTTGTAATTGCCTGTATGGTTTATGGCAATGTTACCCATGCCAATTTTTACATCAAGCGGACTAATCAAATAAAAATCCAGCTTCTTTAAAAAACCGTGTGTGCTGTTTTGGTTAGCAACACCTATCACAAATTTATAACCTAATGTTTTGCCTAACTCGTATGTTCGGGTAGCCAGTTGTGTAAACAATCCTTTGCCTTGGTGTTGCGGGTGTGTTGCCGTGTTTAACGATAACAAACCTTTAGTCTCCACCCCATTAATTGTGTAAACCACCGGTATAGTAACATAATGTGCCGCAAGCACACCATCGGCATACGCATCAAAACCTACTACGGTACCGTTAGGGTTTAAGGCATATTGCCATTGTAAAAACTCCGTTGTGTATTTAGGCGATTTATCAAATACCGAACTAAGCAACAACGAATATTCTTTTATTTTGCTTGCGCTTACAGCAGTTTGTACAAATTCGTAATCGGCCATTTTATACTTTTAAAATGTTTTCGCAGTAATTTTCGTACGTGCAAATTTTAAATCCTTTATCAATAATTTTATCTAAACGGCTAAACACTTTATCGCGGTTATAATACATAAGCATATTATAAAACTTGCTGTTGTTTATGCCCGGATGCATAAAATGTTCTTGCTCGGTATCTATATCGTAGGGGTGAAAATAGCCCAACAGCGGGTTATTTGCCGTGCTATGGTTTTTAAGTTTACCTGCGGTTAAAATAGGAGGCAACACCCTAAAGTAAATCCCACCGCCGTAGGGGATGGTTAATGGCCCAACCTTACCAACCGTCATGGGTATTTCAATAAGTTTATCGCTTATTTTTTTTGGCTTGCCACCAAATTCTTCCCAACCATAAAGCGGACTTTTTGCTGGTAGTACAGAACTCGAATAACTAAAACCTAACTCTTCTAAAATTTTAAAAGCCCATTGTGTTTTTTCGGTCAACGAAAATATCGGCGCTCTAAATCCTTTTAACGTACTTGCACCTGCGTTGCGTAAATGTGTTATGTTTTGCTCTAAATCTTTCTTAAACGCATCGGGTGTTTGCTTATCTAAGGGAATGTGCTTGTTTGTATGGCAAGCAATTTCGTGTCCTTCGGCAATAATGTCTTTTATCAATTCCGGATATTTTTCGGCCACCTCACCAACCGTAAAAAAAGTGCAGGTAAAATTATGTTTGTTAAGCCAGCGCATATAAGCGTGTGCATTAGCACATACACGTTCTTTAAATTTTTCGCCGTTAGGCATCCAAAGCCTAACGTCTTCCAAATCTATACTGAACAAATATATTTTATCTGAAAAACTATTAGTCATTTTTTTTATTCGCCAGCTTATCTTTCAGCAAAGCAATATCCTGCGTTAAATCTTTTATTTGGCGTTGTTGTTTTGAGTTTACAACCGATAAATGCACCAAAAAAATAATGATGGCAAAAATGGCCGCCAAAAAAACCAAAGCAGGTGCGTAATAAATGCCCAGCAGTTTAGCAATAACATCAAGTCCGTTACGCCAAACCGAAAACAAAATTAAAATCAGCGTACAAACAATCCATATAATAGAATATTCTTCGCGTAATTTACCTTTGGTAATTAACCTAAAAATAAAAAACATAAAAGCCAAAGCACCTAAAATGCTTAGTATTTGTATTTTATACGGTACTACGTTTTCCATTTAGTTTTAATCTTAGGTAAATAAAAATAATAGCCAAACTTACTTTAATCATGTAATAAATGCTCTTAAACGAACTGATAGATGATTGCCCCCCAATGCGTTCTCTCATCACTACCGGTATTTCTTGTATGCGTAAATTATTTAACGAAAATAAAATAACCGCTTCAGGCTCCGGATACTCATCCGGGTAATAATTGCAAACCTCTTTTAGTGCTTTTTTATTAAGGGCTCTAAACCCCGATGTGTTATCGGTGATAGTTTTTTTAACCAAAAATTTATTTAAAAATTTAAAATAATTAATGCCCAACCTGCGTGCAAAGGTCGATTGAAATCCTTCTTTCTCTAAAAACCGCGACCCAATAACCACATCAGCTTCATTGGCCATAATGGGTGCAATTAAATTCACTATCTGGTCTGATGGGTGTTGCCCGTCGCCATCTAGTTGTATAGCAATATCAAAATCGTTAGCCAAGGCATATTTAAAACCTGTTTGCACAGCACCGCCAATGCCCAAGTTAACCGATAGGTCTAAAACTTTTGCGTTATAGCTTTGTAACAAAGCAAGTGTATTGTCTTTACTGCAATCATTAATAAATACAGGTACAATTTGGCAATTAGGTATTTTAATGCCGCTTATTTCGGCAAACACGTCGGCAACGCAATCTTCTTCGTTATAGCAGGGTATAATTACAGCAATCTTCATATATTAATTATTTCTTTCGCCTTTTTTAGCTTCATCATATTTTGCGGGAGATAACTCTTCGGCATACTTTGCAAAATCTTCATCCGATAAACTAAACTTTCCAAAAACGCGCCAGTAAGCGGCTTTACTCATCGAGTCGTAATGCATTAACCTGCGTTCTAAAGGATGGTCGTATTGATGTGTTTGTATAATATTTAAACATAAAAACCCCGATACTAAAAATACCGTGCAAACTTTTGCCAAAGAGCCAACAAATTGCTTTTTCAATTCTAACGAAAAAATAAATTGGTAAAACCCTGCCAACGGAATAGCCAGTAAAGCATAAGCCTGTACTAAGGCACGCATGCCAAAACCACCGCCATACCACCAGCACCACCAGCTAGATAGCATATATATGTTTAAGGTCATATAAACCAGTATAGGCATTTTAAAATCGTTGCTTTTGCGTTTAAGTATAAATAGTAAACTAATAACGGCAAACAACATAATGGGTGTGTACACAAACCATCCTTTACGATAACTAAATAGCAGGTTTATTATTTGTGGATCTAACCAAAAAAAACGCTCGTCGCTTCCATACGAAAAAAACAAAAAGCTACCCGCTTTCATTTTCCAGTAAATCATTTGGGGCAACCACATGGTAAAAAAACCAACCAAAAACAGCGGTATGTTTTTAAACGAAAAAATTACCTGTTTTAATTTACCTGTAAAATCCGATAACGATTTTACACCGTACCCAATAAAAATAATAAAAATTAAAATTTCGGTAGGCCTTATTACCGATAATAAACCTACAACCAAACCTATCCATAAAAAATAAATGCTTTTTTTATTTTCGTGCCACTTACAGGTAAGTAGCATAAATAAGCTTATTAAAAAAAAGGTGTAGCAATGGCTCATTTCGCCATCGCGCATGGTGTAGTAAAATAAGTTGCTGGCAAAAAACAACGTAAGTAGGGTTAGGGCTATTATTTTATCTGTGTAAAAACGCCGCAAAACAAAACCAAGTATAACCAAACCCATTAAGCCATAAAATAATGAGCCATAGTGTACCCAAGTACCATAGGGTTCCGAGTAACCTGTAATGGCTTTGTGTTTGGCTAAAGCTACTTGATGTCCTATAAAAAAAAACGGACTATACATAAGCGCCATACCGTAGGTGCCCTTTGCAATTCCGTTTCCGTTAGGTGCAGTGGTAAGCCAATAGCGTGTTGTGTACGAAAAACTTAAATCGTGATAAATAAATGCGGCAGGTAAATACGAGTAGTAATTATCTGCATCCCACTGAAAAGGAGTTTCTTTTTTGTTGGTATCCCAAAACCTCCAATAGTTTTGGGTAAACAGCATAAATACAAAAATAAAAATAAGCGTATAAGTAGTAATCCAATATGTTTTTTTGGCGCCTTCCATCTAGTCTTTATTCTTATTTATGCCGGCTAAAGCATCTAGTATAGATGATATAAACGATAGCACAATGCTAAACAAAAGTGCCGTAAAAAAACCTGTTACATGAAACCCATCTACCAAATGCTCGGCTAAAATAATGATCAAAGCATTTATTACTAAATAAAATAAGCCTAAGGTTAGTATAGTAACGGGTATAGTTAAAAACACCAAAATAGGTTTTAACACCGCATTTAAAAAAGCCAACACAATGGCTACAATAAAGGCGGTAAAAAAACTGTCGCCTTCAATGCTTACACCGGGCAACAACCAAGCGGTAATTAAAACGGCTATGGTCGATAAAATTAATTTTACTATAAAATTCATAAAATGGGTTAAAAATCGGCTTAAATTTAGTAATTTAGTTTAATGATTAGATTTCTATTTTTTGCCCTCCTACTTTCGCTAAACTCGCTGGCGCAACAAGCTCAAATGAATGTTGCCCTTATCAAAGCATTACATAAAAATTCGGCAAACTCATATCCTGTTTTGGTTAACGGTAATGTTACTGTGGTAAAGCAATTTACTGCCGCGCATAAAGGTTTATTTAAATATAACTCGGGTACTATAAGCTCTGTAATCCTTACGGGTAAAGACATTCAGCTGTTGGCCAAAACTCCGCAAATAAAACAGATAGAATATTATGTAAATCATCTGCGTGTGTTAGATGATACTTGTTTAGTAAAAAACAACATCCTAAAAATACATGGCGGGGCGGCTCCATTAACGCAAGGTTACGATGGCAAAGGTGTTATTTATGGTTTAATTGATACCGGCATAGATTTTACTCACCCCGATTTTAAAGATAGCACAGGCAAAACACGTGTTACTTGGTTATGGGATCAAACTAAGGCTACCGCCACCAACACACCACAACCCTATAATTATGGACAAGAGTGGAACAAGCAGCAAATAGATAGTGGTTTATCTACCCATCAAGATTTGTATGCCTTTGGGCACGGAACCAGAGTAGTGGGTATTTCGGCGGGTAACGGCAACCACAACCCTATGTATAAAGGGCTTGCGCCAAAAGCTGAAATTATGGTTGCCGCTATTGATTTTAATAACAACGGCCCAACCATTTTAGATGCCTTGCATTATTTGGTTAACAAAGCCGTAGCAGCCAACAAACCTTTTGTAATTAATATTAGCCTGGGCGATTATTATGGCTCACACGATGGGCTCGATTTAATGAGCCTTGCTATGGATAGCCTTATAGCAAACATCCCGGGGCGTTGTTTAGCAGCAGCAGCAGGTAATGCGGGTAACACGGCTTTTCATTTACAGTACACCGTAAATGCCGATACCAATTTTACCTTTATGCGTAACACAACAACTAACGAGTTTAATTATAGCCTTTTTGCCGATACAACAAATTTTAAAAACGTACATTATACCATTGGCGTTTACGATTCTACCAACTACCAGTACTTGGGCAATATTGGCTTTCGCAATATCACGTCAGCTTTAACCACCGTCATCACCGATTCTATTAAGTTTAACGGCGCACGCATTGGCATTATACAAACGGCTGCTGCTATCAATGGTAAAACCTATGAGTTAGGCATCGACATTAAAGGAGATTCTCTTGGTTATTTTTGGACATTAGAAACCACAGGCTCCGGCTTTTTCGATGCTTGGGATTTTGAGTACGTGCCCGCAAATCAAATTCCGGCACCTTTGGCAAGCTTGCCTAAAATGACGTATTACAAAGCACCCGATATAAACCAAACAATTTGCACCAGCTTTCAATGTAGTAAAGAGGTTATCACAGTAGCCAATTATAACGAACGCCGAGGCTTTGTTACCTTAGGTGGTGTTTTTTCAACATGGCCGGGTCCTTACGATACACTTTCGCTTAGTTCAAGTGCGGGCCCAACTCGCGATGGGCGTATAAAACCCGATATTGCCGCCACCGGCGATAACATTGTTGCACCCGGCACTTTATCACTCTGTCAGTGGGATGCCATTAATTACCCCGGCAACAGCAACATTTCGCAAGATACCATGTACATGATTTTTAGCGGCACGTCATCAGCATCGCCCAATGTGGCAGGCTTGGCATTATTGTATTTACAAAAAAATCCAACCGCCACCAATCGCGATATTCAGCAGGCTATCATCAATTGCCCTAAGCAAGATCATTTTACAGGCACCAATTTACCCAACAACAATTGGGGCTATGGTAAGTTAGATGGCTTTGCAGCCTTAACCTGCAATATGCAAACAACAGGTATAAAATCAAATTTAAAAAACGAAGATGTGTTGGTATATCCAAACCCTGCGCACCAACAAATACAATTTGTGTTTAATAACGATGCGGCTAATGCTGAGGTTATTGTTTATTCGCTCCTGGGCGAGCAAGTATATAGCACACACGCCTACACAAATAATGTTAACGTACCGGTGCAACAATTGGCAGATGGTTTATATTTGTACAAAATTTTAAAAAACAATACACTTGTTGCGCAAGGCAAGTTTGTTAAGCAGTAATTATATGGCAAAAGAAGCAACTAAAAAAGTAGCAAAAAAAGCAACCAAAAAAGTTGCCGTTAAAAAATCAACAGCAAAAAAAGCTCCCGCAAAAAAATCAACGTTTGTAAAACACCTAACGCATCTTAAAGCGGGCGATGCTGCTCCTAATTTTTCGGGTAAAGACCAAAACGGAAACCTTATTTCCTTAAACGATTTTGCAGGTAAAACCCTCGTGCTTTATTTTTATCCTAAAGATGATACCAGCGGTTGCACCGCACAATCGTGCAGCCTGCGCGACGAGTATAAATATTTAACGCAAAAAAATTACGCCGTAGTTGGCGTTAGTAAAGACGATGAAAAATCGCATCAAAAATTCATTAAAAAATTCAGCCTTCCTTTTCCGCTTATTGCCGATGTAGACCACGTTATGCTAAAAGCCTTTGATGTATGGGGCAAAAAAATGTTTATGGGCCGTATTTTCGATGGCATTTTGCGCACCACCTTTATCATCCGCGATAAAAAAATTATCCGCGTCATTTCTGATGTTGATACCGAAGGGCATGCCAAACAAGTAATGGAGGGCTAAGCGTGATTAAGCTTTCGGTTGTTATCATAACTTTTAACGAAGAAAAAAATATTGCACGTTGCTTGGCGTCTGTAAAAACTATTGCCGATGATGTAGTGGTAGTTGATTCTTTTAGTACCGATAGCACCAAACAAATTTGTTTAGCTGCAGGCGTACGTTTTGTTGAGCACGCTTTTGATGGACACATACAACAAAAAAACTGGGCAATAACCCAAGCACAATATCCGCACGTTTTATCCTTAGATGCTGATGAAGCATTAGATGAACAATTGCAAAAATCAATTACCCAAGCAAAACAAAACTGGCAGCACGATGGTTATTACATGAACCGTTTAACCAACTACTGCGGTCATTGGGTAAAACATTGCGGCTGGTATCCCGATAAAAAACTTCGTTTGTGGAATAGCCCCAAAGGCGAGTGGCGCGGCACAAACCCCCACGATAAATACGAAATGTTTGCAGGCGATAAAACCACAGGATATTTAAAAGGCAATATTTTGCATTACAGTTTTTATACCATCAATAGTCACATAAAACAAATCGAATATTTTACCGATATATCATCAAAGGCTTTGTTTGCTAAAAACTACAAACCAACTTTCATAAAATTATACCTAAGCCCCATAGCCACATTTATTGATGGCTACTTTTTAAAACTCGGTTTTTTAGATGGCAAATACGGTTTTCAAATTTGCAAAAACTCCGCTTGGGCAACCAAATTAAAGTACCACAAACTAAAGACTTTGTATAAATAGCCTTTCTTGTCATTGCAAGCACAGCTAAGCAATCTCACTCCCTTGTCATTTCTAATTTAATGCCTTGTCATTTCGACCGCAGGGAGAAATCTGTATTTGGGCGTTCCGGCAATTACGCCGTCGGGCTTTTCGTTACAAGTCCGCGCTCGATTACGGCTGCGGGCTTTTCACTACAATCCCTAACGTAAATTCTTCACACTTGTTATTATAAACTAGGTTGCATGGTAAATCTGTATAAGTGGATGATATCGGCAGTAAAGATTATTTATTTTTGAATGTTACTTATAGTCTTTGATTTATAGTCAACATATTCAGACTTTTGACCTGTGGATATAAAATTAAAA
>DATHOW010000141.1:0-3597 GCA_035484495.1 Bacteroidia bacterium
TTTTTGTACTCATTTTGTAAAGCATTTATTTGCTTTTACAAAATTACTTGGCTCTATTTTTTAGCGTGTACTTTGCGGCATAAATGAATGTACTTTGCGGTATGTTTTTGCATTACCAATTTGACCACAAAGCAAACGAAAGCGATATAGTTAATCTACCACTGGAGTTATATTTTTTATCTAAAGCACCAACAGTATAAGCACTTAATGGAGTGTTGTTAAATTCTAAAGCACCATAATTTACCCATTTATAGCCTACATTTAAATTAATACAATACGGTTTTTTGGCGTAATTTTTAAATGGTAACGAGCAACCTAACTTCACTTCATAAAAAGTTGTTTTCATATCTACATAATTTATGTCTCCATATTTTGGGTCTTCAAAATATCTTAATCGGTCATCATGTAATGTTAACTGCTCATTACCATAATAAAAACTAACAGAGGGTTTAAATTTGTTATTTAAAATAAAGCCTGCTTGTAAGTAGTATGACACTGTTCCTAAATTTGGAATATTTTTAGAGCCCATTATTGAGCCTATAAGACTATCTTCGTTATTGCCTTTACCGGGAACATAATTTTGCCTAACATCTTGTAAAAACCCCTGCCTAAAAGTTGTAGGATAAAAGTTTCCTTTAACGGGCTTTAGCCCTCCTCCAATAAAAACAATGTATTTTCTTTTTTTATCAGTTAAACTAATGCCAACCGAACATTTAAGCCCCATTGTTGGGTTTAAAACTTTATCCTGAAAATTGTAAGCATAATCAAACGTGCCTATTACGCCAATGCGTTTAACTTTAATACTGTCAGCCTGTGCAAATACAAAACTACTGGTAAAAATAATTACGATAAAAATGATATGTTTTGCCTGCATAAATACAATCAAATGTAATAAAACAAACACAAATTACTAAAAGGTTTTCTCAATCGCTTGTCATTTCGAAGGAGAGGGCTGAACGTAAAGAAAATGTACAGTGTACATTTTTAGTGAAGAGCCAGTTTGTAGGGTGAGCCTGAGAAATCTGTATTTGGGATTGGATTGTTTGCAAATACAGATTTCTCCCTGCGGTCGAAATGACAACGCACAAGCGAAATACTAAAGGTGAGATTGCCACGCTATGCTCGCAATGACAAAAAACTACTTAGGCGTGTAAACCGCTTTTTCTTTTTTGTTTTTATCGTGGTGTATGTTATCCAATTTGTTGCGGGGGTTTTGCACATCAACCTCTTCTTCAAAATTCCATTTGCCACGTCGGTAATTAAAGGCATCGTAACTTAAATCGGGGCCATAAAACTGATACTGCTTATCTAAAAAATCTTCTTTAGGTGCCAGGTGGTCAAACACAATAGATTGTGACGTTGCATTATAGCGCAAAGTCATGGTTAGTTTGGCATTAAACTCAAACATAACGCGGCTCGGGTTTTTTTTAGGAATATTAAAAACAGGCTTGCCAAACAAAGGCGTGCCATCTTTTTTAAAACTTAGCACATCAATAAATTTACGCGCGCTTAGTTTATCGTTGCCATCCCAACCCAACAGGGCGTAATAATTATCGCAGGGTATAATGCTGTAGTACAACATGCCAAACCATTTTGTGTTATCGCCCACATAAGTCTCAGGACTTTTTATGGTGGCAGATTTATCGTTTAGCTCATACAGCTCGTACTTCTTGGTTTTAGGGTGCTGGGCTTGTATAAAACCAAAGTAGGTGTAGTTGCCATCTTGCCGGGGCACATCCCACATAATGAAACGAAATTTTTTATCGGGAGATGTTAGGCGTTTTATTTCTTTTAAAGAATCGAACGGATAATTAAACGAAAGTGTGTTTAGCAAAACCTCATCTAACAAATGGTAGAACTTGGCATTGTTTTTAAACTTGGCGCTATCGGTTTTGGCAGCGTAAATGCTTTTTTGCAGGGGTACTAAACTATCTTCCAGCTTTTTAAAATAAGCAAGGTCTTTATCGGTTAAAGTTTGGGCACGCGTTGCAAAAGCAAAAAGCAATAAGGATAAAATTATAATAACTGACTGCTTCATTATAAAACTATAACGCTAAAAGTACAAAATTAGTCTATGGGGTTGAAACACTTATGGGCAACACCTTGCCATTAAAATAGGTGTGTGCCGTTAGGGCAAAATTACCAATATAATCTGCCATCTGCTTTGGGTTTAGCGGTGCTTGGTAACCGGGGAAGGCCTGTTTAAGCATTTCTGTATTAACTGCGCCCAAACAAAGGCAATTGGCGTGTATATTTTTATCTTTTAATTCTTCGGCAAGGCATTCGGTTAATGTAGTTAGTGCCCCTTTAGATGAGCTATAGGCACTTAAGCCCGCAAACTTAGCGCTGCCCATATAACCACCCATGCTGCTTATGTTTACTATATGCGCTGTTTTACTTAAGCCCATAACAGCCACCAACTGTTGGGTAAAAAAGAAGGGGGCTTGCACGTTTATGCGGTAGGTGGTTTCAAAATCGTTTACCGATATTTCGGCAAAAGGTTTGCTAACCAAAGTGGCAGCATTATTAATAAGTACGCCAACTTCTTTGGCGGCTTTTTTAATTTTTTCGGCAGCTTTAAAAACCGAATCCATGTCGTTAAAATCAGCCGATATAACTTGTAGCTTAGGGTGCGTTATTTTTATTTTATCGGGGTTAGAGCTTAGGGCAATAACTTGGCCGTTATTTTCTAAAAAATAGTTAATTAACTCTTTTCCTATGCCTCTAGATGCGCCTGTTATTACAACTGTCATGTTTTTGGTTTATCTTTACAATCTGCTTACAAAGATGATGAATAAAATAACATTATTAAAAATTGCTTTATTGTGCAGCGTTTTTTCGTTTGCACAAAACATTGATACAACCCAGTATCAAAAAGTTACACCGGGCGACACCGTAAAAAACTACTACAACCCAAACAACAACGCAGCCAACGATAGCATTCCTAATTTTTACCCCGACGACCAAAACAAACAAGTACCGCCCCCAACAGGTCGCCCAAGCGGACAAAACACCAGTAACCACCCGGTACATAAGCCTTTACCGTTTGAGTCGCCTTTAATGAAAAAACTTTATTTTGGTTGCAACCTGGCTTTACAATTTTACTCGTACCAGGGCTACAATATTTTTTATTACGATGTATCGCCCAATGTGGGCTATAAAATAACCGACAAGTTTTCGGCAGGAGTACAAATATTATATAACAACACCGTTGAAGCAGCCGGAGGGCACTCTGCTTCGTACAGCATTATAGGCGGTGGTGTTTTTGCTCGTTTTTTAGTTTTAAATTGGTTGTTTTTACAAGCCGAATACGATATACTTACTACCCCACCCAATGGTGTTTTTGGACAACAACGTGGCATAAGCGATGAAAAATTGCTTGGTGCCGGACTTAAACGAACTCTTACCGATAAAATAAGTTATTACATAACTATATTATATGATGTTAGCCCTTCGCTTAACTCGCCTTACTACAACAGCCCATTAGTGTACAGGGTTGGCATAGCGTATAATTGGTAGGGGTTAAAAAAACCTCGCCATTTCTTGCTGTATTTTTTCAGCTTCGGTAGCAGCGGCTTGTGCAAAATCTAAATCATT
>DATHOW010000142.1:0-13834 GCA_035484495.1 Bacteroidia bacterium
ATTGTAAATGATGATGAAAGTTTATTAAGCAACACCGGCATTGGCTATGACATTGGAAAAGATTTACCTGTTTTTAAAACATGGCTAAGCAACTCTATTTTAAAGTATAAAGAAAAACACCCTTAAAAAATCATGTTAGAAAAGCCAAAAAGCGAGTGGACACAATTGCAAGAAACACTTGCCGAAAAATTTGGCATGGAGCCCGATTTACATGCTATTATTTTTTTAGTAGGCGTGCAAGAGCTTGGCATGGGTTACAGAAAATTTAAAAAAGATGAGAAAGTAAACGTAATGCACATTGCTATTTGTACTTTATTAGAGCCTTATGGTTATTACGAGTTTGAAGGGCGCGATGCAGATGGTTGGCCCCATTTTAAAACCAAAGAGCAATTACCCTTTTTAAAAGCTGCTGAACAAAACAACCTAATGATAAAAGCAGTTTTAGAATATTTTAAAAAGAACGATATACTAACTTAATAATAACAAAACGACTTTTATCCGTAAATTTACCGACTAATGATTTCAATAGATAAAACCATACTATCCGACGAACTTTTTGAGGAGAAATTTGTTTGCGATTTACATGCCTGCAAAGGCGAATGCTGTATTAGTGGCGAAAGTGGTGCACCGCTTGATTTAGATGAACTACCCCTTATTGAAGGCATAGTTGAAAAAGTAAAGCCTTATTTAAATAAAAAAGGATTAAAAGCCATTGAAAAATATGGCCCTTATGTTTTAGATAGCGATGGTGATTATACCACCACCCTAGTAGGTAAAGAAAAAGAATGTGCCTTTGTAGTTTTTGATGAAAATAACTGGGCCAAATGTGCTATTGAAATGGCACATAAAGATGGGGTTATTGATTGGCAAAAACCACTCTCCTGTCATTTATATCCTATACGCATAACGCCACATAAAAACCACGATGCACTTAATTACCACCGTTGGAATATTTGTAAAGATGCTTGTGCTTGTGGTTTAAAACTAAACGTACCCGTATATAAATTTTTGCAAACGCCGCTTACTCGTAAGTACGGAAAGGTGTGGTTTAAAAAAGTAGAGAAGGCTTACAAGGAATATATGGATTTAAAAAAAGCATGAGTATACGTGCCTTAATTTTAAAATCTACCGGAAATTTATACAGAGTTTGTACAGATGCAGGTGAAGTGTTGATGGCAAACCTTGCCGGAAAAATTAGATTGGAATTACGTAAAAGCACAAGTCCGGTTGTTGTCGGTGATTATGTTGAGATAGAGCAAAGTGGTGATAGCGCCCTTATCACAAAAATATATCCGCGTAAAAATTACATCATACGCAAATCACTAAACCTATCTAAACAAACACATATACTTGCCGCAAATATTGACCAAGCATTTTTATTGGCTACCTTGGTTTACCCACGTACCTCAACCGGGTTTATTGATCGGTTTTTAGTTACTACGGAGGCTTACCGAATTCCCGCAAAAATTATTTTTAATAAAGTTGATTTATTAGATGATGATTTAAAAAAAATGCAGAAAGAAGTTATTGATATGTACACTTCTATAGGGTACGATTGCATAGAAATTTCTGCCTTAAAAAAAGAAGACGTAGCCATTATTACAAGTAAGTTAAAAGATAAAATCACCTTGCTTGCAGGCCATAGTGGCGCAGGCAAATCAACCTTGGTAAATAATATACAACCCAATTTACATTTAAAAACAGGCAACCTTTCTGAAATACATTCGAAAGGAAAACACACCACCACATTTTCTGAATTACATAAATTAGATGCCGGAGGTTATATTATTGATACACCCGGTATAAAAGAACTGGGCTTAGTTGAAATGAAAAAAGAAGAAGTTGGGCATTACTTTCCTGAGTTTAGAAAACTAATGAATGACTGTAAGTTTAATAATTGTACACACACCAATGAGCCGCATTGTGCTGTTATTAAAGCTTTAGAAGAGGGTAAAATTTATACCGAACGCTACCACAATTACCTTGGCATTTTAAATAGCGAAGAAACCAACTGGACTGCTTGGGAAAATAAATAATTAAAAGCTTTTTCTTTTTTCTAAATCAATTTGTTCATCGCCGGGTTGATACCGCAAATAAGTAAAAATAAACTGAAACATTTCTTCAGTAGTTCCCATGCTCATAAAATCATTTCGCTCTTTACAATCGAGTGGCGGGTGAAACGGATTATAAGGGTTTTTATCTGTATTATCATATGTACCATAAGCATATATAGTTGAGCCCGCAGGTATTTTAAGCGGATGTTTAAACGTGTAATAATATTGCCATTTAAAATCCCATTTGTTTATTTTTATTAAACGAATAGTATCTCCTTGCGGAGTTACAGCATAAGCCCAAAATGCTTTGCCTAGTAAATGCATGTGTGGATTTACAGAAAGAATAGATAAATCAATGGGAGTTATCCATCGACTCATAAAAGTTTTTATGGTGTTGGCAGGAATATTTAAAGCAGGTTCAATTGGTGCAATGCCAAAGGTGCCTAATTGTGTTTCTTGTATAGGGCGTACAGGTTTTGGTCCGTAAAAAATATTGAGGGTAGAGGAATCTAAGCAGTCTGTTTTTGATGGGCCGTAATGCAAATTTTTTAAAAAGAAAGCTCCTTTCTTATTTAGTTTATAGCCCCCAATATTTTCAGGATACACCGGTGGTGTGTAGCCCGGTAAATAATAAACAATATTGGGAGTTAATACTGGATACGTACCATCATCATTTAATAAACCCATCAGTTTATATATATCCTTATCCCCTCCCGGAATATCTTTGTAATAAGAAATGCCTTTAAAAACATCTTTCTTTTTTTCGTTTTCGTAATTAAGTAAATGTCCGTTTACATGATGTGCTAACTTACGTTGTTGCGGTACAAACTCAACAAACCGTATAAACGTATCTTGCTTTAATTCAAATGGAATTTTTACCATATAGAAATGATCTGTTCCGTTTCCTTTAATTGGAATGGCTTCTTGTAATTTTACAACTACATCAGGCTTCCCAAAAAAAGAACCTTCGTAAAAAACAGGGGCTGTTACTTTTGTTGTATCGCCTGCCAAACAACCATTATCAACCCATGTTTTTATCTGTTCTATTTCATCTGCTGATAAAATACGTTCATCAATAAAATGTGTGTAAGCAGCATCAGCCGGCCAAGGCGGCATATAGCGGGTTTGCGTTACAAATTTTATTTTGTTGGCGTTACGTTTAGCATCTGCATAAGTTAGCAGATTAAACGGTCCCGCTTGATTTGGTCTGTGGCACGAACTACAATTTTTAAAGAGAATAGATGCAACATTATCTGCATAAGTAATTACATCATGTTTTTTCGAAACAGCATTTTTTGTCTCTTCATTGTTACATGAAAAAGCAAATAGAATTAGCAGTAAACTAATAATAGAAGAGGTAACTTGATTTCTTTTTACTTGCACAAAGCAAAGGTAAATATTTTACCTCTGCCAAAAAGCATAATTTATATCATATCGAAAGGATGAATATAGCTTTCAACATTAAAATCCATTACAGGAGATGTTTTTGGCTTCATCATTCTTTTCAAATCAGCAGTATTTAATCCTTTAGAATCTGAACTACTGGCTAGAGCCTTAGCACTAAGTAATTTTTGCAATTTTTTACTTTCTTTTATAGAAATGTTTGTTTTGTTTTTTTGCAAGTAAGTTCTTTCAAAGTAAGTCATGGCAACACATTTAATTTGAAACAAAGTTAAAGAGTGGAAAATGGAAGTGTCGTAATTTTACATTGCGTTTTTGTTACGGAATTATTAATTCTGAGGAGCAACTTCTTTATCTTTTTTCCAAGTAAAAGGCTCCTTAATAATAATATCAAACATTATGTTATAAGAAGTGTTGAATGTACTTATACCAGGTTTATCCCTCCAATATTGACACATGATACCCAAGTCTATGTCTATTTTTTGATTAAATAAACTTCGTCTGTAATAAAGAGAGAGTCTGTTTTCTGTAAATTGGTAAGGTGACCATCTACTGTTTTTTTGCTGAGCTACCGTAGCAGAATATTTATCTATAGCTGTTAAAACCTCATCAATAGGAATTATGAAATTTTTTTTGTTTTTTGTTAAAGGAATTTTCCACGATTGTAAATAACGAGCTCTAAACTCAAAAGGCGTAGCCCATCTATGATTAAATGTTTGATCGTAATAAAACCTATAATCGGTTCTTAAAACATGGGTTACTTTTATATTTTTTATAGCATGATGATAGTACGTTTTTTGATACGGACGGATTTCATTTCTAAACTGTTGTGGGTAGTTTCTGACATTGTACGGAATGTTATCATCATAAAAATTTCTTCGCCAATAACCCATTGAAACAGAAAAACTCCAATGCTTATTTGCTTTATAAATAAAATCTTGGGTTAATACATTTAAGCCCTGACGTTTTAAAAATGTATTATTGTTTGGGTCGCTGTGCCTGCCGTAACCAATATCGGTAACAGATAGCCAGCGTTCAGAAATTTTTTGATCGATGCCAAATGCAGCCCATAAACTTGCCCTACCACCTTGCGCCTCGGCACCTATTTGAGAAAATGTTTTACTAGTAACTAATAGGAACAATAAACAGAAACAAGTAATTTTATTTTTATAAACAGAATGATTCATCTAGAGTTACAAAAATACAATCATTCTTTAGTAGCAAAGCAATTCTTTTGTTAAAGAAAACTATAAAACCTTTACCACTTCCTCTAAAGCAATTCCCCTTGAACCTTTTATAAGTATAGTTTTGTTTTTTGTTGGGTTATTTTGTAAAAATTCGCCAGCTTGTTTAGATGTAACAAAGCTTTTCTCTTTTTGCAGCGACGAAAAAATTGGGCCAACTAATAAATAATCATTCAGTTTTTTTTCGTGCAGCAAATTAATAATGGCTTGGTGTTCTACAACCGATTCTTCTCCAAGCTCCAACATATCACCTAGCACCAACATCTTATCAGTAGCACTCATATTGTAAAAATTTTCGATAGCTGCTTGCATGCTAGTTGGGTTAGCATTGTAATAGTCTAAAATCAAACTATTGTTTTCTGTTTTTTGCAATTGCGAGCGATTATTAGTTGGTAGATAATTCTGTATAGCTTCATTAATAGCCCCCTCTTCTATCTTAAAATAATTACCCACACAGGCCGCGCACAAAGCATTGTTGTAGTTGTAAACGCCAACCAAATTTGTTTTAATATAATCAGCTCCTTTAACTTCAGTTGCTTTGTAACGCGTGCGCCAAGCAAACTCTACAAACAAGCTGTTTTTATTGCACTTACCTAATACATCATATAATTTGTTTGTTCCGTAGGTTACTTTGTTGTTTTCTTTAGCTAAATCTGCCAATACAGTATCATCTCCATGCAAAAAAACTGTGCCATTTTTTTCCTTTAAATATTTATATAATTCGCTCTTCCCTTTTTTCACTCCTTCTATGCCGCCAAAACCTTCTAAGTGGGCTTTACCAATGTTGGTTATAATACCAAAATCGGGTTCCGCAATTCTGCAAAGCATATCAATTTCTAATTGATGGTTTGCTCCCATTTCTATAACAGCCATTTCGTGTTGAGGGGTTATAGTAAGCAATGTCAAAGGCACGCCAATATGGTTATTTAAATTGCCTTGGGTGTACTGTGTATTATATTTTTTAGATAGAACGGCATGCACCAATTCTTTAGTAGTGGTTTTACCGTTACTGCCTGTAATGCCAATAACCGGAATTTTTAATTGCTTACGATGATGGTTTGCCAGTTGCTGAAGTGTT
Organism: Bacteroidia bacterium; assembly: GCA_035484495.1. Classification (GTDB taxonomy): domain Bacteria; phylum Bacteroidota; class Bacteroidia; order B-17B0; family Aurantibacillaceae; genus PALSA-968. Next base: position 5,778 of record DATHOW010000142.1, read on the forward strand.
GTTAAAACATCTTGCACCAAAATATATTTATCGCCTTTAACAACTTTAGCATTATCTACCACAGCATAAGCTGCGCCTTGTTCTAAAGCATCTTCAGCAAATATATTTCCATCAAACTTATCTCCTTTCAAGGCAAAATAAATACAGCCTTGGGTTATTTTACGTGTATCTGTTGTAATGTTTTGATTACAAGAAAGAAATTTAGTGTATAGTAAATCCATAGCATTTTATTAGACCCTTAAAATAAAAAGCCCCGAGCTATAAACTCAGGGCTTTAAATTGTTTTATTAACAATGTTATTTACCTAATCCGGTTGGGCTACCAACACGAGTCATAGCACATCTAAATCCAATATAATCTTTAGCTTGTTTTTCATCTAAGAATCTGCGGCTACCCGGATTCATCCAATAAGCGCGATCTCTCCAGCTACCACCTTTATAAACACGACTCCAGTTATTTACTAATGATGTTTTAGCATACTCATACATCATTTTACCAGTTCTTTCTCCAAAGGCATCTTCTCCTTCAGCGAAGTAAAGACTTGAGTTAACATCACCATCTAAATAATCACGGTAATCGTTTGTTTTATAGTTTCTTCTTTCATCTAATTTATCTTCCGGTTTAGCAATGCTAACATCTCTCCACAATACACGACCCGGTACTGAATTTACGATGCTAGTATCAGCAAATTCCTGCGTTTCCTGACTCACACCATGTGCTGTAGGAGGATTCACTTTTTTCTTAGTATGATCTACTTTATCAATTAATACACCATCTGTGTTAGTTGCAATAGTGTTATCAGTTGAGTCTCTAACCTGTGTTTTAAATACATTACCACGGAAAGGGCGGAACTCACTCGCATCAGATGAAGTCATTGGACGATAAATGTCCATTACCCACTCAGCTACGTTACCAGCCATATTATATAAACCATAATCGTTAGGCCAGTATGAGTAAACCGGCGCAGTAATATCGGCGTTATCATTTAACCAACCCGCAGTACCCATATAGTCACCAGCACCGCGTATAAAGTTAGCGTGCATTTGACCAATGTATTTTTCTTCAGGATTACGAACTCCATGTCCATTCCAAGGATAGATACGACGATCTGTGATACGCTCTCCAACTGTGTTTCCTATTAAACCATACGCTGCGTACTCCCACTCTGCTTCAGTTGGTAAACGAAAATCAGGTAAAAATATACCATCTTCCATGCGCACATCACGCTCTGGTTGTTGCTCATCAAATGAAGGTAATTTTTGTTTTAACTGCCCTTGCCATTTATTTGCTAAATAAGCTTTGGTACTAAAATAATCTTGATCAGATGGGGTTGGTACGTGGTTTAATAAACCTTCGCGAATTAAGATAAACTCGTTTGTTCTATCGGTACGCCAAGTACAAAAATCGTTAGCCTGTAACCAGTTTACACCAACTACCGGATAATTACGATAAGCCGGGTGACGTAAATAATATTCTACATAAGGTTCGTTATAAGCTAATTTATCGCGCCACACTAATGTATCGGGCAATGCTTTTACAAAAACCTCAGGATAACTTGGACCAAATACACGGTTAGTCCAATATAGATACTCTAAATAGCCAAAATTAGTCACCTCAGTTTCGTCCATATAAAAAGAAGAAACAGTTACACGACGCGGAACATTATTCCAATCATACAAAACATCTTGCTCTGTACGACCCATAGTAAAAGTACCACCTTCAATTAAAACCAATCCAGGACCAGTTTCTTGCTCTTCGTAAGGCACTTTCTCAAACCCCCCATTTTCTGAGGTGTTGTAGGCCCATCCTGTAATAGGCGATCTTTCTTGGCTGCAAGAAAATATCATTAATCCACCAACTGAAAAAAGCGCAATGGATTTTAATAATTTGGTTGTTTTTGCCATGTTATTCGTGTATAGATTTCTTTTTAACGTAAAAAAGTGAACAAAGTTACAATTATTTTCATTTTTTTAGAATGATGGACAACTAATCGTACGGAATTTACGATGTTTAGGGCGACAAGCTAACTGAAACTGCGCCGAAATTTCGTGCGAACCAGCCGATACGTTAGCTAATTTAGATATAGTTACGTCGTAGCTGTATCCAAACTTAAATTTATCTGTTTGAAAGCCTATTAAAGCAATCATAGCATCCTGATTACGATACCATAAACCAGCAACTATATTCTTTTTAACAAAATATATGCCTAAGTTAAGTTGCTGAAACTGACCTTGATACTGGTACAATATATTAGGACTAATATAAGTTTCTCCACCTTTTTCTAAAGGAATGTTTGCGCCGGCATGTACCGTTAATTTCATTGGCAGCGGGCTATTATCTTTAAAAATAAACCCTTCGCTTGGTTGGGTTAAGTGATTTACCGCAACACCTACAAAGTAACGTTTGCTATAGCCTAATATACCAGCTGATACATCTGCATTTCTAACTGTTTGGTTTGGGTAATTTTGTGGGTTTTCGTTTGTATTGTAAACAAAACCACGACGACGGTCAATCATATCGCCAAAATTTAATTTAGTCCAATCTAGTACTTTTTGGTGATAAGTGCCCTGTAAACCAAATTTTAAAGAAAACTCTCTATTAATATTTAATTGATAAGAATACATAAAACTGGCATCGGTAGTTACTAAAGTACCGTTACCCGCCCTATCTTGCATAACCAATAAACCTATACCACCCGATATAGCATCGATGTGTTGGTCGTAAGAAACACTTGTTGTAATATATGTTTTATTAAAGCCAGGCCACTCATTTCTATAATTTATGCAAAACCTTGGGCAACGCGCTGTGCCCGCAAAAGCAGGGTTTAAGTATAATGGATTTGCATAGAATTGCGTAAACTGAGGATCTTGTGCCTTCGCACTTTCGGTAACGAAAATGCTAAGAAACAATAAAAAACATACCGTAATTTTTTTAATCATAGAATAATAATTATTCAGTTTCACCCACAAACTTAGCATTTTTATTTTTTAAAGCAAAAAAATAATTAAAAACAATAATATGTAGCTTTATACGTTAAACTGCCAAATAAGTTTCATATTTTAGGACGAATGATTTTTAACAAAAGGATTTACATAGTTGTTTTTGTGTTGTTGGGTTTTTGTAAAATGGTTTCTCAATCATTTAAATTACAAAAAAACATTGCACCCGAAGAAGTTGGTGTTGTTAAAATAAAATGGGGTGCCCCGTTTTCTTTTACACGACAAGGAGAGATAATTAAGGCCTTATCTTTCGAGGGTTCTTTTACTATAGAAGAAAAAGGTTTTTTACCTTGTTTATATTTACAAGAAAGCTGCAAACAAGGCGTTAAACTGCAAGCCATTATAGAGCCTGTAGCTACCGAGTCATTAACTCCACAAGAAGAAGCCTGTGTAAATAAAAATTACATTACCGCCAATTTTGATGTAATAGAATCATCTGTAAGGACATATAGGAAAGTTCCTCAAATGTGCTGTAAAATAATGCCTTTTAGGATTAGCAAAACAAGCGGTAAAATAGAAAAACTGGTATCGTACCGCATACAATGGCAACCAACATCAGAGCCACTTCAAAATAACCAACGTAGCGGCAACCAGCACAGAACGCAGGCCGCCGCAAGCTCATCAGTATTATCAATTGGTGCTTGGTATAAAATAGGCACTGCCGAAAACGCTGTATATAAAATTGATAAAAATATGTTGGGGCAAATGTTGCAACAAATGGGGCTTTCTAGCACCATTGACCCACGATACATTAAAATATATGGTAACGGAGGCGAAATTTTATCAGAAGCCAATAGTGATTTTCATTATGATGATTTAACCGAAAACGCCATATTTGTTCAAGGTGAGGCCGACGGCTCATTTGACGCCAATGATTATATTTTATTTTACGGTCAGTCGCCGCACAAGTGGAAGTACAATGCCGGCTCGAATGTTTGTACCCGATATACGAGAAGCAAACACTATTATTCTGATTCGGTTTTTTATTTTTTAACCGTAGATGTATCTTCTAATCCTATTAAGGGGAAAAGAATTATTTCAAAACCTAGCTCATCTGCATCTGTAACTAACATAGTTAGCAGTTTTGATGATTTTTTGGTGCATGAAAACGATGCCATCAATTTAGTAACATCGGGCAGAGAATTTTATGGCGAAAACTTTGATAATACACCGAGTTATTCTTTCAATTTTGCGTTTCCTAACATACAGCAAGATACGGTTTGGTTAAAAACAGATTTAGTTGGCAGGCGTATAAACACAGCGGGTACGTTTGACATAAATTATGCCTCTATAGGGTCGTATCCAATAACTTTTTTTGGAACCGGAACTAATTTTGATAGTGATGCAGCCGAACCGGGGACCGGCTGCAAAAATTTTATGTACAATAGTACAAATCCTAATATTACTGTAAGTGTGAACCGCACATATACCGATGAAACCGGTTGGCTAAATTATATTTGGGTAATTGCTCGCCGCGCACTAACTATGCTTGGAAACCAAATGACTTTTAGAGATTACCGTTGTATTGGTACAAATGCTGTTTCGCAATTTAACTTACAAAGCACATCCTCCTCTACATTACGTATTTGGAATGTTAGTGATCAATTTAATATTAGCGAACAACAAACCACGTTCGCATCTAATACTTATTCGTTTGCTTTAGCAACAGATACATTAAAACAATTTATTGCTTTTGATGGAACATCATACAAAACACCTGGGTTAGTGGGGCATATAATCAATCAAAATTTGCATGCTATGGTTGGTGGGCCTGCCGATTATATTATTATAGCACCTTCAAGTTTTATAGGCCCTAAAGCCCCAGCTCAACAACTTGCTGACCTTCATGCAAATCCAAAATATGAGCATTTAACACCTGTAATTGTTACTCCTGATGAAATTTATAACGAATTTTCATCGGGTGCGCAGGATATAACCGCCATACGCGAGTTTGTGCGCATGTATTATAAAACATCTCATCCGCCACAATATTTATTGCTATTTGGAACAGGATCTTATAGACAGAAAGACAGATACGAACCCACTAATACTGTATTAGTTCCTACGTTTGAAACATATAACTCCTGGAGTGTTATCAATTCAAAAACGGCTGATGATTTTTACGTTTTTTTAGATGATAATGAAGGCTTGATAGATCCTATATCAGGAGCCCCAAATGGAATTATAGACATAGGTGTTGGGCGCTTAACTGTAAAAAATTTTAGTGAGGCTACTGGTGTTGCTAATAAAATAATGCAATATTATAATAGAGTGGAGCCAACAGCAAGCTGTTGCGACCAAGCTACACAAAACACACCCGATTGGCGCAATTGGATTGCCCTTATTGCTGATGATGCCAACCCCGGTACTTCAGGTGAGACTGCTTTTTTTGATCAACAAGAATTCAATTCATCTTTGATAAAGAATCTTGCCCCTACTTATAACATTGATAAAATTTATGAAGATGCTTATCAGGTAGAAGCCGTACCGGGCGGCAGACGATATCCTGATGTGGTAACCGCTATTAATAATCGTATAGCAAAAGGAGCTTTAATAATGGGTTATTCTGGCCACGGAGATGTACTTGAATTATCACATGAGAATATTATTAATATAGGTCAGATAGAACAATGGAACAACATTAATAACATGCCTTTGTTTTTTACTGCTACCTGTGAGTTTAGTAGATACGATGACCCAACTTTAGAATCGGCTGGCGAAGACATTTTGCTAAACCCTAATGGTGGTGGCATAGGTTTATTTACAACTACCCGAGTTGCTTATGTGCCCGACGGCAGTACTTTAGGGCCTCCTTTTTATGAAGCAGCAATAGACTCACTAGTTAATGGAAGACGTCCTACCTTAGGTGATATTATTCGTATGACAAAACATACACAGCCTAACTATTTACATTTCTCCCTTCTTGGCGACCCTGCTGTTACACTATCTTATCCAAAACAAAATACTAGTCCGGTACAAATAAACGCACATGCTTATACCCCTAATGTTAATGACACTTTATCGGCCTTGGGTAAATATACTGTTACGGGTTTTGTATCCGATTCTATAGGGAATAAATTAAATACATTTAATGGCAGCATATATATAAGCGTTTTTGACAAACCCACTTTACTTACTACACTTAATAACTCACAAAACACACCTGCTTCAGCTTACGTTTTAAACTTCTTTCAACAAAAAAGTGTTTTATATAAAGGTAAAGCTACTGTTACCAAAGGTGATTTTAGTTACACTTTTATTGTGCCTAAAGACATCATGTATAACTTTGGTAACGGAAAAATTAGTTACTATGCGCAAAGTGATGTTACTGATGCCGCTGGTTATTATGGGCAAATTATTATTGGAGGAACAAGTAACAACCCGGTAGTTGACCACCAAGGGCCAGGAATTAAGTTGTTTATGAATGATGATAAATTTGTACAAGGGGGTACTACTAATCAAAATCCGTTTATATATGCCTTATTAGCTGATTCATCAGGTGTAAATACTACCGGAAATGGATTAGGGCATGATATTACTGCCATTTTAGATGCAAACACACCACACGAAGTTGTTTTAAATGATTACTACCAAGCAGATTTAAATAGATACCAATCGGGTAAAATATTATACCAGCTACATGGTTTGCCAAATGGCCGCCACACTTTAAATTTAAAAGTTTGGGATGTTTTGGATAATTCAAGTACTACGGCAACTGATTTTGTTGTAGCCGAAAATGCGCAAATGGCTTTAACACATGTGCTTAATTACCCTAATCCGTTTACTACATCTACCAAATTTTTTGTTGAGCATAACCAATCGTGCGACGTTTTAAATATAGAAGTGCAAATATTTACCATAACCGGAAAGCTTGTAAAAACAATTTTACAAACGGTAGAAAACCAAGGATTTAGAACAGACGGGGTTAGCTGGGATGGCAGAGATGACTATGGTGATAAACTTGCCCGCGGAGTTTATATTTATAAAGTAACTGTTAAAAATAGTGAAGGCAGCAAGGCTGACAAGATAGAGAAACTAGTAATCTTAAATTAAATAATTAAATTCGTAGGCTTATTAAGAAAATGAATAATAAAATAATTGCTTCAGTTGGGTTATGTGCTTTGGTGTTACAATCATATTCTCAGGGCGTTAATTACAATAAAGGTGGGCTTAGTACAATAACTACGGCTGTTCCGTTTTTATTAATAACCCCCGATGCGCGTGCAGGCGGCATGGGTGATGTAGGCGTTGCATCTTCTCCGGATGCTAATTCAATGTACTGGAATCCATCCAAATATGCTTTTGCAGATAAGGACTTTGGTTTATCCATGTCATATACACCTTGGTTAAGAGCTTTAGTACCCGATATTAGTTTAACCTCGGTTGCCGGATATAAAAAGCTAAATAAAATGGCTGCTATTGGAGGATCGTTAAGATACTTTACTTTAGGTAGCGTACAATTTACGGATAACACAGGCAACGCCATAGGCACTTATAAACCTAACGAATTTGCTTTAGATGCAGGATATAGTCAAAAACTTAGTCAGCGCTTTTCAGTTGGTATAGCGTTTCGTTATATTAATTCAAACCTTACCAATAGTATTCCTTTACCGGGGGGCTCAACTACCACACACCCGGGCAGAGCTTTTGCAGTTGATATGTCGTGTTATTATCACAGCAAAAAATTAGATGTTGGCGAGAAAACAGGCGAAGCTAGTTTTGGAGCAAACCTATCAAACATAGGCACTAAAATTTCTTACACCGATAATGCTGACCAATCTTCAAAAAGTTTTTTACCAACCCAATTGCGTATAGGTGGTGGTTTTAAAATTCATTTAGATGAGTACAACACCATTACTTTTTTAGGTGACGTTACTAAATTAATGGTGCCAAGTCCACCTGTTTGGCAATTAAACGCTCAGGGCAATCGTATTCCTGATGGTAACGGAAGTTATTTAATTGTGGCAGGCAAAGACCCTTACCGACCTATAGTGCCGGGCATGCTAGGTTCTTTTACTGACTCGCCTAACGGTGCTATAGGAGAATTGCAGGAAATTA
>DATHOW010000143.1:0-20535 GCA_035484495.1 Bacteroidia bacterium
ACTTTCATTACGACAAGCAGAAGATTTTATTGAAGCAGGAGGCGAGTATGTTGATGTAGTTAAGCTTGGCTTTGGTACATCGGTAGTTTCAAAAAACATAAAAGAAAAAATTGCTTTATATAAGCAGGCAGGCATTAAAACTTATTTAGGCGGCACCTTATTAGAAGCATTTATTGTGCGCGATAAGTTTGAAGATTACATTCGTCATATCGAATCGTTGAAGTTAGAAATGGCTGAAGTATCTGATGGCTCAATTGAACTGGCACACGATAAAAAATGCGAATACATAAACACACTCTCTAAACACGTAACTGTTTTATCAGAAGTGGGCTCTAAAGAAGAAGGCATTATCATCCATCCGCAAAAGTGGGTTAAAATGATGAAGGCTGAATTAGATGCGGGTTCGTGGAAAGTAATTGCCGAGGCACGCGAAAGCGGCACAGTAGGCATTTTTCACCGTAACGGTGGTGCGCACGTAATGCTTATCAATAAAATTATTTCTAAAATCCCTAAGGAATCTATCATTTGGGAAACACCACAAAAATCGCAACAGGTATATTTTATTAAACTAATGGGTGCAAATGTAAACTTAGGCAACATTGGTCCTGATGATATTATTCCACTAGAGACATTACGTATAGGATTACGCGGAGATACATTCTTCTCTTACCTACCGGAAGACATCAGAGAAAAAAATATGCAAAAAGCAGAATAATCAAAACAACATTATGCAAGAGATTACAGTACAACAATTAAAATCAATGATGGATGCCAAAGAAGATTTCCAGTTGATTGATGTAAGAGAAGAATACGAACACGAAATTGCTGAAATTGGAGGCGAGCTTATACCGATGGGCGAAGTAGCTGATAATGTAGATAAAATTAGCCGCGATAAAAAAGTAGTAGTGCATTGCCGTAGTGGCAAACGCTCGGCAACTGTTATCCAAATGTTAGAGCAAGCACATGGTTTTAAAAACCTAATTAATTTAAAAGGCGGCATACTTGCCTGGGCAGATGAAATAGATAATTCTGTTTCTAAATATTAAATCATTAAACTTATTTTATGTTAGAACTGTTTACGCACATTTTGCACTTAGATTTTGATTGGTTGTTTGCCAACTACAGCACATCTATTTACGTTATTTTATTTTTAGTAATTTTTGTAGAAACAGGTTTGGTTGCCATGCCTTTTTTACCCGGAGATTCGTTATTGTTTACAGCAGGTTTACTTACTCGTACTCCAACAGGAAGTGAACATCATTTAGAGTTGTCGTATGTTCTAGGTTTATTAGTAATAGCGGCTATTTTAGGCGATAATGTAAATTATTGGATTGGTAGAACAGTAGGTGTCCGTGTATTCCATTTAAAATTAAAAGGTAAACCAATTGTAAAAGAAGAGTATTTAGCTAAAACGCATTCGTTTTACGAAAAGTACGGCACTAAGGCGATCATTATGGCTCGCTTTGTGCCTTTTGTACGCACCTTTGCACCCTTTGCAGCCGGCATTGCCGAAATGAATTATAAAAAATTCCTAAGCTTTGATGTGCTTGGTGGTGCTTTATGGATTGGCTTGTTAACCGTTGCAGGCTACCTGTTAGGCGAAGTAGAGTTTATTAGAAAGCATATTGATTTAGTTTGCTTAGGCATCATCTTCATCTCGGTAGTGCCTGTTATACTGGGTATTTTAAAAGGAAAAAAAGAAGCTGCTTAAATTAATAATGATGTTGCATAATCACGTTCACCTCTGTCATTTCGAAGGAGGCACGACTGAGAAATCTTTATTTGCAAGCAATTTCACGTTTAGTTAGTTTGAAGAAGCGCAACCTAGAAATCTAATCACAAATAAAGATTTCTCCCTACGGTCGAAATGACAAGAAGTAATAAGGAATCAACATTATTCTATAACATACCCAAGTTTAATTAGTAGGCTTAAACTTTCTAATACAAAAACTTAAATCATCCACATAAATTTTTTCTTTTGTGGGGTTCTTAACATAAAATACAAAGTTGGCGTTTCTGCAATTCTCCTGCATTAGTATTTTATTTTGTATTCTGTTCCATCCGGTTTTATCGTAATAATATATAACACCCCATTGCGCATTTAGGTTACTGCAATTATTTCCTTCACTCATTACAACCAGTTGAGCTCCTTGACCCTTTTGCCATAAGGATACTTCAATTAAATCTCCGGGATTAAAATTATTGAATTTAAATTTAAAGCCTTCGGGTGTTTGTTCTGATAGCATAATGGATGATTTACCGCTATGCGCAACAAAATCTGTTTTGGTTGCACCACCTGATAAAAAAACAGCCGGGTTTGATGTTATAAAATTTCCATCTGCATTAACTGTTTCAGCATCACAAGTAAGTACATTTTTTTCTATACAACTGCCTATATAATATCTGTCGGTAATTTTATAGGCACTAAAACTATATAGTGTAACCAATGTAATTATAAACACTAAAGCATACGGTATATTTAGGTTTACTTTATAATTGCCTATGGCAAATAATATAAAAGGCAATATGGGTATCAAGTATCTGCCTACTATTAAATCAACAACGCCTTCGCCAACAGCATCCCATGTTAAATGCTGAGATAGTAGCAGTAAAACAAATGCACAAAATGAGGCGCTAAATAAAATTATTTTTTGAAGAGGGTTAAACTTAAATTTGTTTTTTTCGAATAGAACAATAAAAAGAAGTGGTACATAAGCTAATGCTGTAAGCCATTTAGGTAACAAAATTTCATTGTTTCCAAACATCCCTATATAACTTAGTATATAAACCAGTGGATGGTCGAAAATAGAACGATAAATTACACCTAAAAAATAGGTGACATGGCTTAGTATATATTTTTTTTGTTCGTAAAGGTTAGACTCGTGGGTTAAGCAAATCCAATCTCGGTGTGCCGGGTTGTAATTTACATAAGGGGTGTACTTGCTCATTACCACTCCCGACCAGTACGATGCAGCCGCAAAAGCAACCACAAATAAAACACCTGCAAACACAAAAAACTGGGTTTTACTTTTAAAATTTTTAATAGGTATAATTAAAAAAGAAAGCACCAAGCCCACATACACAACTTTTGCCAAGGCAAGCAAAACAACAACTAGGGCTAAGGGCAGTAAATCTTTTAGCCTAAATTGGTTTTCGGCAAAAGCGTGTTTTAAAACTAAGGCTATCAGTAAAAACGATAAAATATTACTTACCGTATCGGCACTAAAAGAGTTTGCAATATATAAGTTCATGGGTAGCAAACATATAAGCGTAAACAGCCATTTATAGATGGGTACAGTTTTTATTACAAAGTACATACATAGTACCCACACTAAAAGTGTAAGTAACCTGCCTGCATAGTACATAGTGCCTAACGAGCAATTTAATTTTTTTGTAACAAAGATGGCTACCACCTGTGGTAAATAAGATACAACGGAGTAATAAGATGTGTTGGGGAAATCTTTAAATTGAGTTCTGTCTTTTGTTTGCTTAACCAAAAAACCGGTTAAAACATCGTGCGGTGTTAATACAATGCGCGATTCAGTAGCCACATTTTCAAACGGAAAAACAAATTCGCTAACGCAATTGGGTACTTCGCCACCCATTCTATTATCAACTTTGTTGGGTATAAATTTTCCTTCGGCTAACTGGTATGCCTTATAAAAATGGTTAATCTCATCGGGTACTTGTAAGGGTGGGGCTACAATAGTAAAAACAATCGAAAAAAATACAGCCGCATAAACAAAAAAAAGTTCGGGCTTTATATTTTTTAGTTTGTTAAACATACGTGCTTAATGCTTCTTACCAAAATGCGGACAAGTATCGCATTTGTTTTTCGAACGGAAAATAAAACAACCATTCAATAATATTGAAGTGGCCAGTAACAGAAAAAGTATTTTATATCGTTTAATCATTTTTGCTTTTTATTTTAGTTTGATAGTATTTGCACCATTTGGTTAAAGCACATTTTTCGCACAAAGGTTTGCGTGCCAAGCAAACATATCGGCCATGCAAAATTAACCAATGATGTGCTTTGGGCACCAATTTTTCAGGAATAAATTTTATTAACTGTTTTTCTGACTGTAACACGTTTTTAGCATTAGTGGTCAAGCCCAAACGATTCGAAACCCTAAACACATGCGTGTCAACAGCCATAGTAGGTTTATCGTACACAACTGATGCAATTACGTTGGCCGTTTTTCTACCCACACCGGGCAACTTTACAAGCTCATCTACCTCGCTGGGCATGTCGCCTTTAAAATCTTTTAACAGCATTTGTGCCATGCCCACCAAGTGCTTGGCTTTATTGTTTGGGTAGCTGATGCTTCGTATATACGTAAAAATTGTTTCGGGCGTGCTGGCAGCAAGTGCTTCGGGTGTTGGGTAATCAGTAAATAATTTGGGTGTAATAAGGTTAACACGTTTATCGGTACATTGGGCAGATAGTATAACAGCTACCAATAACTGAAACGGGTTTTTATAATGTAACTCTGTTTCAGCCGGTAAATCGTTTTGCTGAAAATAATCTAATATGGCATCGTATCGCTCTTGCTTAGTCATTCAATTATCTCTAATTCATTTGGGCGTTCCATTGGGTACAATGGCGGGCTTTACACTACAAGCTTTTATGATTACATAAAAGGCTTTTCGTTGCAATCCCTAACGCATAGCGCAAAGCTAGGTAACTTTTTAAGTAAAAATAACTTTTTGGCAAGCTTTGTATCCGCCAATAAAAACTAATTTTAGGGCTTACTCAAAACTAAACGTGTATGTATAAAAAACTATGTATTCTATTTTCAATAAGTATCATTTTTCTTTTTTCTGCTTGTTCACCTAAAGCCATGTATCAAACCAGTTGGCAAAGCAAACCCGTTGTGGTTGATGGCGACCCATCCGAGTGGTTTATTCCGCTTCGCTTTTACGATGCCGATACAAAATTAAATTATACCCTATCAAACGACGACGAAAAAATTTATTTGTGTGTGCGCATTGTAGATGAGTTATCGCAGGCAAAAGTAATTCGTAATGGCATAAATATTTGGTTTGATACACTAGCTAAAAAAAATAAACAATGTGGTATTTTATTTCCTGTACCCGATAAAGGAGCCGACGATTATCAAACAGATGGCGCATCTACTGATGGCGATGGCGGTGGTCACCATCGTGGTGGTGGCAGTGGAAAGCATGGTGGAGTAGATGCAGTAAAGAAAAAATTTTTACGTCAGGCAAATCAAATGCAGCTTATTGGCTTTAAAAAAGGGATACCCGATTACTTGGCTCCCGAAAACGAATATGGCATTAATGTAAGCATCAACTGGGATGTAAATAATATAATGATTTATGAAGCGGCTATTCCGTTTAAGGCTTTTTACAAACCTGCTTTAGTAGCTAAGGATAGTTTAAGGAATTTCGATTTTTCTATGACCATACATGGTTTTCCGGCACCCGAGAAAAAAGATGATGGAAGTAACTCAGGTGGCGGTGGCGGCATGGGCGGTAGTGGAGGCGGAATGGGAGGTGGCATGCCCGGTGGTGGTGGCATGGGTGGAGGAGGAATGGGTGGTGCCGGACGAGGCGGCATGGGTGGTGGTGGAATGGGCGGAGGTCGTGGTGGTGGAGGCGGAATGCGTGGCGCTGGTAGTGCAGAAGTAAACCCCATGTACGAAACAAAAAGTTTTTGGGTTAAAGTAAGGTTATCAGCTAAATAAAATAGAGTGGGTATAAAAAAAATAATTTTCATAGTACTTTTTTCTCTGTCATGTGTGCAGCTGTTTTCGCAAACCGTAAAAGTTAGTGGACAGTTACTCGATGCGGCAGATAAATCTCCTTTAATAGGGGCTGTTATTGTGTTTACCAACCAAGCCGATACAACGCAACCAACAGGCACATCAGTTGATGTAAATGGAGCTTTTGAACTTAACGTAGCCCCAGGCGTTTATAAATTAAAAGCAGAACTTATTACGTATAAAGATTTAAACCTAAAAATTACGGTAAACAGCACCGATATTAATTTAGGAAACCTTACCATGCAACAAGCAGCTACAACCTTAAAAGAAACGGTTGTAGAGGCAAAACAAACACGTGTTGAACAATTAGGGGATACTACGCAAATACATGCCGATGCGTATAAAAGTCACCCCGATGCAACGGCAGAAGATTTGGTAAATAAAATGCCCGGTATATCTACCACAACAGGTTCGGTAACGGTTAACGGCGAACAGGTTAAACAAGTTTTAGTAGATGGCAAACCTTTTTTTGGCGATGACCCAAACCTTGCCATGAAAAATTTACCGGCCGATATAATTGATAAAATACAAGTGTTTGATAAGGCTACCGACCAAGCTCAGTTTACAGGTTTTGATGATGGCAATGCGCAAAAAACCATAAACATTATTACCAAAAAAGGAAAAAACAACGGCCAGTTTGGTAAAGTATATGCAGGTGGCGGTACAGGCGATGATATAAAAGATTTTAAATATAACGCAGGCGGCAACATGAATTTTTTTAATGGTAGTCGAAGAATTTCAATTGTTGAATTATCTAACAACATTAACCAACAAAATTTTTCTTCGCAAGATTTGTTGGGTATAAGTAGCGGCTCGAGTAGTGGTGGTGGTGGACGTGGTGGCGGAGGAAACGCAGCCAATAATTTTTTAGTTAGTCAACAAGGGGGTATAACAACTACGCACGCAGCAGGTTTAAATTATAGCGACGATTGGGGTAAAAAAATAAAAGTTACAGGCAGTTACTTTTTTAATTATGCCGATAACTCTAACAACTCTACCCTAAGCAGAAACTACATTATTGCTAAGGAAAACGGCTTGCATTATAACCAAGCTGCTAATGCGGGTAGCACAAATCAAAACCACCGTGTAAACTTTAGGTTTGAGTATAATATAGATTCATCTAACTCACTTGTAATTGTGCCAAAGTTTAGCATTCAGCAAAACAAATCTACTTCTGATTTGGCGGGCATAAATCTTGTAGCAAATGATGCCATTCAAAGTCAAACGGCAACTAATAATTATGCTAAAAACTATGGCTATGATTTTGCTAATACAATTACACTAAGGCATAAATTTAAAAAACCACGCAGAACAATTTCGTTAGGGGTGGCTACCGATTATAACCCTAAAACCAATAACGGAAGTTTATATTCTTCGAACACTTATTATCAACCAAAAGATACTACTACAATATTAAATCAGCAAAACACAGGTAATAATTTGGGTTTAAGTATTTCGCCCAACCTTTCGTATACCGAACCGCTGGGTAAAAAATCGCAGTTAATGTTTAGCTATAACCCCTCTATTAATAAAAGTACTATTGATAAAAGAACCTTTAATAAAGATAACGCAGATGGCAGTTATACCCAATTAGATACGATACTTTCAAACAAATACAGTAATACATACACGTATCAGCGTGGGGGTTTAAGCTATCGCTTTAACGATAAAAAAATGAATTTTATGCTGGGGGCAAATGTTCAGTATGCTACACTTAACGGCACCGAACAATTTCCGAATGCATTAAACATCAGCAAAAATTTTGAAAGTGTTTTGCCGCAAGTAATGTTTAATTACAAGTTTTCTAAAACAAAAAATTTACGCATTACATATCGTACTAACACATCCCCTCCGGGTGTTTCGCAATTGCAAAGCGTAATTAATAACAGCAACCCCCTTTTACTAAGTACCGGTAACCCCGATTTAAAACAAGATTATGAGCACACGGTTAACTTGCGTTACGGAAGTGTAAACTCGGTAAAAGCTACCAACTTTATGATATATGCAATGGGCAATTATATTCAAAACTATGTAGCTAATTCAACTTTAATTCCAACAACACCTACACCCATTCCAAATAGCAACGTTATTTTGCGTCCGGGTTCTCAGCTTACAAAACCTGTAAACTTAAACGGGTATTGGAATGCCCGCTCTTTTCTAACCTACGGTTTTCCGGTGTCTAAAATAAAAATGAACATTAATTTAAACACAGGTTTTACCTACAACCTAATTCCCGATTTAATAAACGACCAAGAAAACTTAGCTAACAATTATAATTTTAGCGAGGGTGTAGTGTTAAGTAGTAACATTAGCCAAAAAGTTGATTTTAGTTTATCGTACTCAGGCAATTACAGCATTGTAAAAAACACCTTACAAAAACAATCAGATAATAATTACTTTAACCAAGTAACTACATTTAAGTTTAACTGGTTACCCTACAAAGGCATTATTTTTAATACAAATATTACACACACCTTGTTTACAGGTTTAGCACAAAACTATAACCTAAATTATTTTTTATGGAATGTTGCTCTTGGCTACAAGTTTTTAAAGAGTCAGGCGCTTGATGTACGCGTTTCTGTTTTTGATGCGCTTAAACAAAACAACAGCATTAGTCGTAACGTAACTGACACATATATTGAAGATAGTCGTACACAGGTGTTAACCCGTTATTATATGTTAACTGTTACTTACACTATTAAGAATTTTAAAAACGGCGCAACTGCCCCAACCGAAAATACAGATAAGCAAGATGGTTTCCGTCCGGGTGGTGGCGGTTATCAACGTGATGGAGGAGGAGGTAACCGAGGCGGTGGAGGCCAAGGTCAGGGTAATTGGTAAAGTGCAAACTTAGTATCTCAAACAAAAATGCTCTTTCTGTTTATTTTCTTTTCTAAAAAAAACTAAACCTACTTTATATAAATCAATGCTAATTGTAACGGCAGGGTGTGCTTTTATTTCTTCCCAGGCTTTTGTCATGTCGGCTGTCCAATAAATATCGTCAAAAATTAAAACAGAATTTTCATCGGTACTTTTTAGTAACTCCTTAAAGTAATTTACAGTTGCTTGGTACGTGTGGTTGCCATCTATATAAACCAAATCAAATTTCTTGTTTTTAAGTGTCGTCTCAAAAGCATCATCAAACGATTGGTTTATGGTTTCAATATTTTTTACACCTGTTGTTGCAATTAATTGCTTGGCAAATGCAAATGTATTTGGGCAACCCTCAATGCTTGTTATATTTGCGCTTGGTACAGCTTGTGCTATATATAAAGAAGATAGACCTAAAGATGTACCCAACTCTAAAATAGTTTCCGGTTTAAAGTAATTGCATAATCTAAAAAGTAATTCGGC
The DNA here is from genome assembly GCA_035484495.1 of Bacteroidia bacterium. Classification (GTDB taxonomy): domain Bacteria; phylum Bacteroidota; class Bacteroidia; order B-17B0; family Aurantibacillaceae; genus PALSA-968. Next base: position 9,141 of record DATHOW010000143.1, read on the forward strand.
GTATTTTTTATTAGCTACACTATACTTGGCTATGTCAGCTATCTTTCGGGTACTGCTCATTTTTTTAGAGCCCGCACCTAAATCAACCACCTCAATCGTTTGTTGGTTACTTAATAATTGCTTGCGTATTTTGTTTAACGCATCAAAAGCGTAGTAGTTATTGCTGTTGCTAATTACTTCGGTATATAGTTTAAAAACAAAAGGCGAGTGTATGGCATGCTCATCTTTAGCCTTTAATTTATACTGTATATATTTTTTTAACTGATACGTAACCGACATAATAAAGTATAAAGGTGCAAAAATTGTTTTATTTATATTTACTTATTGTACCTTTAAAGTCTAATTTAAGTTATGATTAAAAAACTAATTCTACTTTTAGTAATATCTGCTTCTGCAACAGCTCAAATTCATATAAACGACGGACTGTGGCGCGGTGTGCTAACCCTTGATACTAAAAAACAGCTTGAACTACCCTTTATTTTTAATGTTTATTATGCCGATGGCGACCCATCTATCACCATTTTTAATGCCGAGGAAAAAATAGTGGTAGATGAAATAGAAGTAAAAAATGATTCTGTCTTTTTTAAAATGCCGGTATTTGACACCGAATTTAGATGCAAATTTTTCCCCGGATTGTTGCAAGGTGTTTGGATTAACCACTCGAAAAAAGAAAACAATGTAATTCCTTTCTCGGCCATTTTTGGTCAAACAGATAGGTTTAAAGCGCGCGTAATTACAAGGGCTGATTTTGCAGGCAGATGGGAAACTACCTTTGGTATTGGCACACCCGATAGTAGTAAGGCTATTGGGGTGTTTAAACAAAAAATGCAAGTGGTTACAGGTACTTTTTTAAGTGAAAGTGGTGATTATAGATATTTAGAAGGAATAGCAGATGGAAAAAACTTGTATCTGTCAACTTTTGATGGTGCACACGCTTATTTATTTACCGGAGTAGTAGATGAAAAAGGAGTAGTAAATGGTGATTTTTATTCGGGCTTAAGCGGACATGAAAAGTTTAAAGCTGTACCCAACACTCGTTTTGAATTAAGAGACCCTTACTCAATTACCAAAACAGTAAAAGGGCAGCCGGTAGATTTTTCGTTTACAAATACAGAAGGAACTAAAGTTTCTTTATCTGATGAGAAGTATAAAAACAAAGTTGTTATTGTGCAAATAATGGGTAGCTGGTGTCCTAATTGTATGGATGAAACTGCTTATTTAAGTAATATATACAACGATTACCAAAGCAAAGGCGTAGAAATAATTGCCTTGGCTTACGAACGCACTACCGATATGGAAAAGGCAAAAAGCAATGTGCTGCGTTTAAAAAGTAAATATGGCGCACAATATGAGTTTTTAATTACAGGATTAAGTGGTGCGGTTAATGCACAAAAAAGTTTACCGTTTCTGTCTTCGGTGTCGGCATTTCCAACTACTATTTATTTAAATAAAAAACACGAAGTAGTAAAAATATATACCGGTTATTCGGGCCCGGCAACCGGAGCGGCCTATGTTAAAATGAAAGAAAATACCGAGAATTTATTGAATGAATTAATTAAGTAGTATTTTCGTTCCCACAAATTTTTAAAGATTAAGCGAGCAATGACTTTGGTGCAATTTTTATGGCGACAATATGTAAGGCTTAAAAACCCAAGTTGTTCTATTCATGCAAACATACTAGCTAAAAATGTGCAGTTCGAAAAATATGTAACCGTAGAGAACGGCTGTTACATTGGCGCAAAAAAAATTGGCAAATACACTTTTATTGGCATGAACAGTTATGTAGATAAGAGCACAATTTCTATTGGCAAATTTTGTTCTATTGCAATGAACGCTAAAATTTCTCTGCAAAATCATCCGCATAATTGGGTTAGCTCGCATCCTTTTACCTATCGAAAAAAATATGGCTTTGTTCCTAAAAATATTTCTATTGAAGGAGTAAATACAAAAAAAACTATTATCGGTAACGATGTTTGGATTGGTGCTAACGTTACCATTTTAGCCGGTGTTACAGTTGGTGATGGAGCTATACTGGGTGCAAACTCCCTAGTATCAAAAGATGTTGAACCGTATTGCATTGTTAGCGGAACACCTGCCAGATTAGTACGCCATAGGTTTGATGCAGAAACTATTGCAAAAATTCAGCAATCGCAATGGTGGAACTGGGATGATAAAAAACTACAGGCAAACATTAGTAAGTTTAGTAGCACCGAAGAATTTCTGAAATCAATTTCTTAATTACCACTTTGCATTGGTGGGGCGGGATTAGTATCCTCTGATTCTTTACTCTTTTTAAATTCTAATTTACCAAACTTATAAGTAAAGCTTATACCAAAAGAGCGGTAAGGCAAGTAACGTGTACTGTACGACGAATAATCACTAGTAACAATAGTGCTAACCTGTTTTATGTATTGATTAAAAGGGTTAGTGGCTGTTAAACCAAAACTTGCTTTTTTATTCCAAAATTGTTTTCGTAAAGCAATGGTGTATGTTATAGATTGTGGACTTAAACCTTGTACATTTTTTGCCGCCGAGTTATAATTGCCAAAAGCCTCCACAATTAAATTTTTTGGCAACTGATAACTCAGGTTAAGATTGCCGCGGTATCTAAAGCCCATATTTACATTACCCACATACATGTTGCCCACAATATAACGGTGCGAAGCATTTACGTTTATTCGCACTTTAAACTTTTCGGTAATAGGGTACGATGCCGATACGCTACCACCTGAGTTATATTCAGCACCGATGTTTTGTCGGGTTGAAACGGATACGTTTGTATAAATAGAATCTCGAATTGGATATGTTGGATAAAACAAGGTAATTGATTTTAGGTCTTGTGTGTTTATGCGTTCGTAAAGTGCCAAGTAAATGTTGCCACCATTGGCAAACGATTTACTGTAACCCATTTCCATAAAATCACTTATTTCAGGTCGCAGCTTTGGGTTACCGGTAGATAAGTTATGCGGGTCGCTAAAATTGATGAATGGATTTAGTTCCATATAATCGGGTCTTTCAAGTCTGCGTGTGTAGGATATTTTAAACTGCTGCTCGTTTTTAAACTTGTGCGATAAAATAATGGATGGCACAATAATGTTATACGATGGCACCGATGTATTAGGGAAATCAATATTAATGTTGGTGTACTCGCTACGTGCGCCAAGCTTTACGTTTAACCAATTTAATAACGTAAAATTTGATGACACATAAGCGGCGTAAATTTTCATGTTGTATTTTATGGAGTACGATTGCGTGGCCGAGTTTTGATACACATCCGATATTTGATCTAAAAAACTAACATTGGTTATACTGTTTATATTTTGTTCTACATGCTTAGCCCCTGTTTCAATAACAAATTTTTCAGTAATGGGGTGCGCATAATCAATTGATATGTTTAGGTTGTTATCTGTGCCGGGGTTAGAGCTCGATATACCGGTATAAGGCGTACTTGCTCCCGCGTTACTTTGCGTTTGCACATAGTTGCTATTGGGTGTGCCGTTACTGGTTACAGCGGTAATGCTTAACTCTTGCCCTTCTTTTTTAAACTTTTTTAAATAACTTAAATTACAATCAACCGAGCCAATGCTTGATGCGTTGGTTGAGTTGCGATAGCCTTTTGCATCTTGCAAAATAGCGGATGAAGAATTTTGCGTTATTTGTTCTTGATTAATAAAGGCAACTCCTTTGTTTCCAAAATTGTTATAGGTTATGGTGCCGGTAATACTGTTTTGTTTATTTATGTTCCACTCAAAACCTAAGCCTGTGTTATATCCATGACGCTGAAAATCGGTATATCCATCTTGTGTTAAGTGTGTGGTAGTTTGCGAAGCTGCATCGGTAGATGTTCTGTCTTGCGAGTTGGGTGTGTGTGATGTTAGTTGCGCGTTGCCGCCAAAAAAAGCATTCAAACCAAAATTATTGTTTTTGTAATTTATATTAGCCGACCCATTTTCGAAACGCGTCCCTCCATTTAAACTAATGTTACCGTTTATGCCCTTTACTTTGTTTTCTTTTAAAATAATGTTGATGATACCGCCCGTGCCCTGCGCATCGTACTTAGAGCCCGGACTCGTAATGGCTTCTATACTTTTTATTTGACTAGCCGGTATAGATGCTAGTGCATCGGCCAAACTGTTACCAAATATGCTTGATGGTTTGCCATTAATTAAAAAACGAATATTGGCATTGCCCTGCAATTCAACATTACCGTCAATGTCAACCGTAATTTGCGGTACTTTTTTTAAAATGTCGATGGCTGCACCTCCTTGTGTAGTTATATCGTTTTCGGCATTGTAAACTATTTTATCGATTTTAAATTCTACCAATTCGCTTTTGGCTGTAACGGTAACTTCTTTTAAGGTAGTTTGTGTACTTGCCAGTTTAATGCCACCCAAATTAATGCTGTGGTTTTTTTTACTTATTTGTATGTTGGCAACCGTGCCGCTTTTATAGCCAATAAAATAAATGGCTATTTTGTATTTCCCTTCGGGGATGTTATGAATAATAAAATTTCCCTTGCCGTCGGTAGTAGTGCCGTTTATTTCTTTAGTACCATCTTGTGGTAATAAGCCAATGCTGGCATATTCAATAGGTTGAGCAGTAGCTGAGTCAATAACTACGCCCGTAATTTTACCGTTTATTTTACCTTCGGGTTGTTGTGCTTTTGTAGTAAATACAAAAAGAAAGAAAAATAAAATTAATGCTAATTTTTTCGGAGTGAAATTGTAGGATAAAAAGGAAAAAAAATATCTCACCTAAGCTGTTTTTTAAAATCGGGTAAATATATATAAAACTGATATAGAATTATCTTGACGAATTATGAATAGCATATTTATTGTACTATTTTAACTAATATTTTGTTTTCAAAGCGCAAATTGTAAAACCAAGTTTTTTTTGCTTTGGGTAAAGTTGTTCTCCTTTGTTGTTTGTAAGCAAACCCAGTGTCTTATAAAATAAAAGTCCCTGACCTTAATTGGGCAGGGACTTTTAAATTGCATCAAGTTTAATTATTCAACAATAATTTTTTTGCAAAAATTAATTGCAGGGCTTGAAACTTTAATCATATACATGCCGCTGTTTATGTTTTGTATATCGATAGTATAATTATTATCTCCGGTTTTAATTGTAACGTCTTCTTGTTTAACTAATCTGCCTGTTACATCATAAATAGAAACCTCTCCTTTATTAGCTGAAGAAGAATTAAGGTCGATATTTAAAGATTGTTTAGCGGGTACAGGCCAAATGTTTACGTTAGTTATATTTTTGTTTTGTTCAATTCCGGTAGTGGCTTTCCAAACGTTGGTAATTGGCGTAGCAAAAGCAGCACTATCGCAATATGATGCGCCGTACATTTGTTGAATAGTGCGAAGGACGCTATAGTGATTAATGGTGTTTGAATATGAACCACCCTGAACCTGTTGTCCAATAAACATAGTAAAAATTTGATTTGGCCCAGTACCTCCATCATCTTCATCAAAAGTTATGATAAGCAAACTATTATGTGTTTTTGCCCAGGTTACATAACTTGAAATATTATTGTTTACCCATGTATCGCCATTTGAAATAGCTGTTACAGTGTAGTTAGTGCCAGAAGTTGGGTTGTGCATGTCATCAGCTAAATCAGGAATAACAAATGATACAGTTGGTAACGTGCTATAGGTTGTGCTTGAAGGAAACGCTGTAAACGGCTGACCAACACTTGATGGTAATTGATTTGTGCCTGTGCCTTGCCAGTTAGTCCAAGGGCAATGCTTGCGCGCATAAGTTCCTGATGTAGATACTAATGACCCCACAGAAGGCAAACCTTCACTAAAACCTTTAAAGGTTAAGCCTTTTGCAATTAAAGAAGCCCCTAAATTACAAGTTGTAAATTGTGTGCTAGATGTGTTATCATTAGTTATACCTTGATATCCGCCAGAAAACAACATAACATAATTAGGTTGGCTTGGATGACCTAATGCTAATGAGTTGGTAAACAAAGCGGCATTAGGGTCACTTATTAATGAATTTAAATAAGGTGCATTTGTGTTTCCAACAATATCGTTATACCCGTAATTTTCCATCATTAACACCACAACGTGGTCGGGTGTTGGAACTGTTTGGGCGTACGTGCAAAAACTTGCTGCTAGTGCTAAGGTTAGTAGTTTTGATTTCATTGTTTTGGGTTTATATTATTAATTAAAGATACAAATTGATTTTTTATACAACATCAAATAAACAAATATCGGAGCCATCCTATATTAATTATATATTAAATTAAGTTTTAAAAGTGGTTAAGGATTATTTGAATAATAACCCTTTAAGGTGTTCACTTTAGAATGTGATCCAATAAATTTGTTGGGTAAATGTATTTTTAGTTTCTGTATAAATTATGTAGAATTAAGTTAAAAAAGCAGTAAATGGTATTTTTAACATAATCTGAAGAAGCTGGTATTTGGCACTTTTTGTATAAATAACGCTTGTTTTTTATTACTACAAATTACTACAGATTTTCAGTTGTTTTTATGCCTAAATTTAGACCATGAGAATTCTTTTAGTAGAAGACGAGCTTGAATTACAAAAATCTATTGTACAGTATTTAGATTATACAGGCAATATAGTTGAGGCTGTTTCTGAGTTTCGTAAAGCCAGCGATAAAATACATGAGTTTGATTACGATTGTATTTTAATTGACATTAATATTGTAAATGGCAATGGGTTTGATTTAATAAAAGAATTGAAGGAGGCAAAATCGAAAGCAGGCATTATTATTATCTCTGCAAAAAATTCGTTAGATGATAAAATTACCGGATTGGATTTAGGCGCAGATGATTATTTAACTAAACCCTTTCATCTTTCAGAATTAAATGCCCGCATTAAAGCATTAATAAGAAGAAAAAACTTCGAAGGAGGTAAAGCTATTGCAATAAACGAAATTACTATCTATCCGGATGATAGACGTGTTTTGGTTAAAGAACAAGAAATTGACCTTACTGCAACTGAATTTAGATTGTTGTTGTATTTAATTACTAATAAAAACAGGGTAGTTTCTAAAAATTCTATATCGCAGCATTTATTAAACGATGATGATATAGACCAAATTGACAACCACAATTTTGTGTACAGTCATTTAAAAAATCTGCGAAAAAAATTGGTAGAAAAAGGCTCGGAAGATTATATACAAACCATTTACGGAATAGGATATAAATTTAAAGTAAACGATTAGCGTGAAACTTACCAGCAAAAGTATCCTGTACTATCTTGTAATTAGTTTGCCCCTGCTAATAACTGCCTGCCTGTTTTCGTACTATTTAATTCGTAGCGAATTGCGTGATGGGACTGATGAAATTTTAGGTCGTGAAAAATTAAGTGCCGAAAAATTAATTAACTCTTCGGCTAATTTAAATGCACTAACATTGCTTCCTGATAGTTTTTTTACTGTTAGAGTAACGCCATATCATGTAGACAGCCAACAGTATACTGATACTACAATGTATGATAAGGTTGATAATGAACTTAAAAATTACCGAGTATCTAAAAGCTTTTACAATCACAATAAAATAACCTATTTAATAAGTATTTTAAAACCAACCTTAGAGGAAGATGAATTAGCTGAGGGCTTATTGTCTTCTTTGTTTTTAGTGGTGTTTTTTCTTCTCCTTTCTTTTTTATTGGTTAACTGGATTCTTTCCAAATGGATTTGGAAACCATTTTACAAAACCTTGTCGACTCTACATAAATACGAACTAAAAAAGAATGAGTTGCTAATTCTTAATCCTTCTAACACCAAAGAGTTTAATGAGTTGAATGATGCTTTGATAAAAATGACTGATAAAATTTATTCGGACTATATACGCCAAAAAGAATTTACCGAAAATGCCTCACACGAAATACAAACACCTTTAGCCGTTATTAGGTCTAAAATAGAATTACTTATTCAGTCTGAAAATTTAAAGGAAGATGAAATGCTCCAAATTCAAACCATAGAAACAGCTGCTAATAAATTATCTACCCTAAACAAAGCCTTGTTGTTGTTGGTTAAAATAGAAAACCATCAATTTAAAGAAGCAAGTGAGTTAAGTTTAAAAACACATATCGAAACTATTTTAGCACAATTTGATTGGGTGCTTACAGATAAAAACATTCAACTAAAAACGGAGTTTAAAAACGATTTACTTTTTAAAATAAATCCGGAACTGCTTGATATTCTTTTGGCTAATCTTTTGCAAAATGCCATTAGGCATAATTTTAGAAACGGGAGCGTTGAGGTAAAAATAATAGGGCACACTTTGCGGATAACCAACACAGGAGATGCATTGAAAATAAAACCCGAAGAATTATTTGAGCGCTTTAAAAAAGACACCACTAAAACAGAATCCTTAGGGATAGGCTTGGCTATAGTAAAGGGCATTATCGATATTTATAATATTGATATCAAGTATTTTTACAAAGAAAAGTGCCACGTGTTTGAATTGATTTTTCCTCCAAAAGACTAAAAATCAAAGCGTAACAAAAAACTATTATCTTTGCCACCCAAAAACAAAAATATGGCAACAAACCTAACCTTTACCATGATTAAACCTGATGCAGTTGAAGCCAACAACATCGGTCCTATACTAGCAATGATAAACAAAGCTGGCTTTAAAATTAAAGCTATGAAGTACCTACGTTTAAGCAAAGAACAAGCAGGTAATTTTTATGCAGTACATAAAGAACGCCCTTTTTATGGCGAATTAGTTGATTATATGTGCAGTGGCCCAATTGTGGCAGCAGTTTTAGAAAAAAACAATGCTGTGGCTGATTTTCGTACGTTAATTGGTGCAACTGACCCAACTAAGGCCGATGAAGGCACTATTCGTAAATTATTTGCAAAAAGTATAGCTGCAAACGCTGTACACGGCAGCGATAGCGATGAAAACGCGGCTAACGAAGCAAATTTCTTCTTCTCTGGCTTAGAAAGACCATAAGAAGCTGATATTTAAGCTCTTTTTTATTGAAATCCCTGTACTTTACAGTACGGGGATTTTTTATTAATAAATGTTTTAAACTCTTTGCTATTTTTGCATCCTATTTAAATTATATGGCAAAGTTTTATCAATTAAAAGTTAGTGATGTTCGTAGAGAAACCTCCGATGCGGTTTCGGTGGCATTTGAAGTGCCTATGCAGTTGGCAGTAGAGTATCAATATAAACAAGGGCAGTATTTAACCTTAAAATTAAAGCATAATGGCGAAGAAATCCGCCGCTCGTATAGCGTTTGTACCAGCCCTTTTGCCGAAAAAGAATTACGTATAGCTATTAAGGAAGTAAAAGATGGCAGAGCGTCTACTTATATCAATCGTCAGCTAAAAGCGGGTGAGGTAATTGAGGTTATGACCCCAATGGGTAATTTCCACTCGCCATTATCGGGTGCTAACAAAAAAAACTATGTGTTATTTGCAGGCGGTAGTGGCATTACGCCTATGATGAGTATTTTAAAAAGTGTTTTGTATATAGAAAAACAAAGCACCGTTACACTTATTTACGCTAATAGAAATGAAGACAGTACGATTTTTAAGGCTGAGATAGAAAAAATTGCTGCCGATAATAAAGATAAAGTAAAAGTTGTTTTTGTGTATGATGCACCTAAACAAGCAACTGATGAACTTCATACAGGTATACTAACTCCTGAGAAAACAAAAGCAATTATAGAGAAGCATGTTGATGCTAAACTAAATAACGATTTCTTTATTTGTGGTCCGGGCCCGATGATGGAAAACGTAAAACAGGTTTTAGAAGCTCAAAAAATTGAGAAAGAAAAAATACATATAGAATATTTTACATCGGTTTTAGAAACCTTAGCGGCTGCTGAAAAACCTGCGGCTACAAGTAGTGGAAATGGTTTGTCAAAAGTTACGGTAACCTTATACGGAATTGAAACTACATTTGATTTGGCTACTAATGGACATAGTATTTTAGATGCCGCTACAGAGAGTGGTGTTGATGCCCCATACAGCTGCAAAGGGGCTGTTTGCTGTACTTGCCGTGCTAAGGTGTTAGAAGGAAAAGTATCAATGGATGCTAACTTTGCGCTTACCGACCATGAAGTAGAACAAGGTTATGTACTTACTTGTCAGGCACACCCATTGACGGATAGAGTGGTATTAGATTACGATGCGAGCTAAATAATAATTGAAATTAAACTTTAGACACGATGAAATATTTGCCAATTAATAATCAGTTATTTGTTAGTAACCGTAAGCGTTTAGCGGCATTATTAAAGCCAAACTCAATAGCTATATTTAACTCGAATGATGTGTTGCCTACTAATGCAGATGGGAGTTTAAAGTTTAAACAAAATTCGGATTTATTTTATTTAAGCGGCATTGATCAGGAAGAAAGCATTTTAGTAATTTATCCCGATGCAAAAGATGGGGTGCATAAAGAAGTTTTATTTTTAAAAGAAACCAATGAGCATATTGCTATTTGGGAAGGACATAAATTAAGCAAGGCTGAAGCACTTACGGTAAGCGGCATTACAAAAGTATATTGGTTAAACGAGTTTAAAACTGTGCTACGCTCTTTAATGGCAGAAGCAGAAACAGTTTACTTAAATACAAACGAGCATGTACGTGCGGTTGTTGAAACAGAAACGCGCGAAGCTCGTTTTGTAAAATGGTGCATGGCAGAGTATCCTGTGCATAAATACGAACGCAGTGCGCTGCTTATGCATAACCTGCGCGCTATAAAACAAGATACAGAAATTGAACTTATACAACAAGCCTGTAATATTACCGAAAAAGGTTTTCGCCGTTTATTAAGTTTTATAAAACCCGGTGTTTGGGAATATGAAATTGAAGCAGAATTGATACATGAGTTTACGCGTCACCGCAGTAATGGTTTTGCTTATACGCCTATTATTGCCAGTGGTTATAACTCGTGTGTGTTACATTACATAGATAACAGTTTACAGTGTAAAGACGGTGATATTATATTGCTAGACGTTGCCGCAGAGTACGCAAATTATAATTCAGACTTAACACGTACTATACCGGTAAACGGAAAATATTCGCCTCGTCAAAAAGATGTGTATAATGCTGTACTACGTGTAATGAAAGCTGCTACAAAAATGTTGGTGCCGGGTACCATAATGGCGGATTACCAAAAAACAGTTGGGCAATTAATGGAAGAAGAATTAATAAAGCTTAACTTGTTAAGTGCTGATGATGTAAAGAAACAAAACCCGGATGCACCGCTGTATAAAAAATACTTTATGCACGGTACCTCGCATTACCTTGGTTTAGATGTGCATGATGTGGGTAACCGCTACCGCAAGTTTGAAGCCGGCATGGTGTTTACTTGCGAACCGGGGATTTATATCAGAGAAGAAAGCCTTGGTATCCGTATAGAGAATAACATTTTAATTACTAATAACGGCC
>DATHOW010000144.1:0-15016 GCA_035484495.1 Bacteroidia bacterium
GCGAAAACGCCAAAGAGCTCATGAAACATCCGGTAGCCGTTACTTTCGAAAACTTAGGCCCCGAAATAAACACCAAATTTGCCGACTACTATCCCTTCGTTACCACCGATGAAAAAAACCTATACTTCACCACCCGTCGCGAAGAAACCATGGGCAGTTTTAAAAGCGTGTACGGTTATTTTACATCCGATATTTTTACATCAACTGTCGATAAAGGACAATGGACCAAAGCCAAAAACATTGGTGCTGGTTTAAGCACCCCCGAAGATGAAGAGTGTGTAGGCATAACCCCCGATGGTAAAAACATGATTGTGTATGTTGATAGAGAAGAAATGCCAAGTAATTTATTGCACACCGAAATTACAGCCAAATCAAAAACGTTTACAAAACCACTTCCGTTTAACGAACCCGTAAACACAAAAAATCTCGAACTAGAAGGCTTTTATACCCCCGATGCAAACACCCTCTACTTTGTATCTGATAGAAAAAACGGACAAGGCGGCGCCGATATTTATATCACCCATCGTTTACCAAATGGCGAGTGGGGCATTCCAAAAAATTTAGGTACAAACATTAACACAAGCTACGATGAAGGCTTCCCCGTTATTTCCGATGATGAGCAAACACTCTACTTCGCATCCAAAGGTCATACCGGCATGGGAGGCTTCGATATTTTTAAATCCAAATGGGATTCCGTTGCCGGGCAATGGCAAAGCCCCATCAACATAGGTTATCCCGTAAACACCACCAACGATGATTTAATGTTTTCCCGCACAGGTCAAGGTCGCGATGGTTATCTGTCTGCCTGGCGTAAAGAGGGCCTCGGCGATTTAGATATTTATAAAATAATTTTTACCGAAGTAGAACAACCCTTAACCGCCATACACGGCATTGTACAATCTAGTGATACCACCCAAAAAGAAATAGATGCTTACATAACCATTACTAACCTAAATACTAAGGAAGAGTTAGATGCCAAAAACGTAAACCCAAAAACAGGGCGTTATGTTTTTATTGTTGAGCCGGGTAAGTATAGTATCAATATAACAGGCAAAGGTTTCAAACCCCTTCAGCAAGAAATTACCATTTACGATAAGTCCGATTTTACCTCCCAAACCCAACAACATTTTACCTTGCTTCCCAATAAGTAAAAACCATTTTGGCGTTCCGTTTGGTTTAGCTCCTCGTTTTAGTTTTTTTATTTTGGTATCGCTCAATGCTTCGCTAAGTGCTTCGCATTTCAACCGTCGGGCTTTCCGTTGCAAGCTTTTCATTTTCGATTACAAAAACAAAAAGGCTTTCCACTTTAATCCCTAACGCGGTCACACCACGCGTTGTCATTTCAACTGAAAGGAGAAACCGAGCGAAGCGAAATAACGAATGCATTTTAAAATAAAAACAAATGAGTAAATCTGTATTTACAGACTATCAAAATGTTAAGTTCTCCGCCCTTGTGGGTGTTATCACCCACAAGCAAACCCCAACAACTTATAATTTATAACTCATCACTTATAACTTCTTTTCATTCCTAACACAAGTTGTCTGTTTAATTCCGTAGATTTCAAATTACGCAGAGCCGATGGTTTAAATTTTTTAGAGGTTAATTTATGTTATAAAAAAATACTAATTGCCATAAATATATTATCTTTAATTACTAAACAAAAAAACCATGAAAAAACTAATTGCACTTTTAGCCATTGCTTTTTACCTGCCTACAAATGCGCAAACATGGTTTGTTGTACCTGATGCTGGCTTTGTTACCTACTTGCAAAGCATTGTACCCGCTGCCATGCAACACGATTCGTTAAACACCAGCAGTACATTAGTTACCACATCTACCCACACCATAAATGTGCGCGGCAAAAATATTTCTAACTTAAGTGGTGTAGAGTATTTTACCTCACTTACTTATTTAGATTGTTCTCAAAATGCGATAACCTCACTGCCTCCTATGCCAAGTACATTAAAAACATTGTGGTGCAGCAACAATTCAATAGCTGGCTTACCAACTTTGTCTAACACGCTTAATTATCTGTATTGCGATACTAATACAATTTCAACCATTTCAACTTTGCCAACTTCGCTTCGTGTATTATTTTGCGGGTTTAACCAGTTAACTTCTTTTCCGGCATTTCCTACTTCGCTTCAGTCCGTATATTGTTGTGGTAACGGTATAACGGCTCTTCCGGCATTGCCAAGCACTATGTATTATTTAAATTGTACGGGCAATTATTTAGCAAGTTTACCTGCCATTATACCAAGCAGTATGACGTACCTGTATCTTGGCAATAACTCCTTAACTTCTTTACCTGCAACATTACCTAACGCAATTAAATATTTCTCTTGCGATTATAACAACCTAACAAGCCTGCCTGCCACTTTACCAATATCACTTCAGTTTTTTATTTGCTTCAATAACAGTATAACTAACATGCCACCCTTGCCTGCTTCATTAACTTATTTCGATTGCAGCAATAATCAAATTTCTTGCTTCCCAACTTTTCCAAACTCCATTACTACTTTTGCTATCGACCCAAACCCCTATAACTGTTTACCAAATTACATCACCGCCATGAACGCAACCGATTTGGCAAAACCAATTTGTACCTCAGGCAACACAAATGGCTGCGCTGTTTTAGGCATTAATCAAATTGAAGATATAAGCAATAAAATAAACTTGTACCCCAACCCCGCACAAGCTAATTTTGTTATCGAAACAAACAGTAACGATAAACAAAACCTTAAAATAACCGATGTAAACGGCAAACAAATTTTAGTACAAACAATTAATGGCACCACAAGTATAGATGTTAGCAGTTTATCAGCAGGCATTTACAACCTTAGTTTAACAAGCAGTCAAAGCGTGGCTAACAAACGCTTGGTTATTGTAAAGTAAAATTTTAGCAACGCAATAAATGCATCTGTTTTGCGTTATTGCTTTAATGAAAAAACTCTTTACCACTTTAGCCGTTTTATTTTTTACTTTAATATACTCGCCAAGTTTTGCCCAATGGCATAAACTTACTTTACCCTCAATTTATTTGGGCAATAGTAATGGTATACCATTTGGTAATCAAACTGTTTCAATTTCATCCAACAACAATATTTTTTATGGGCGAGCCCAAATGGACCCAACCTATTTTGAATTTGGGGTAGTTGGCACCAACGATGATTTTAATACATATTACAATGTATACACTGATTCAAGAACCAATGGCGATAATTTACTTTTACATGCCCTCAACGATTCTACCTGTCAAATATCGTATAGAGATATTCTGTATACAGCCACTAAAAATACATCCAGATCTATAGGCAACTTAGAGTTTACTCCATTCTTTTCCATCAAACAACACACTTATGCTGTAAATTATATTTCGGCAGCAAGCACACCCGGTTTTACGGCTAACGTGTATTATTTAAACACAAGCCTAAGCACCAAAACTTTAAAAGATACTATAAACAACATAAGTTCTTACGGAAATTTATATTTCACCAACGATTCTACCGGCTATTTTTTAAATTACTATTTACCGGGCAACTACTTCATAAAAAAAACCAACAACTATGCCGGCACCTGGACTAACGTTTTAACATCTGTTAGCCATTTAAATAATCTTTATTTTCCAACAAATAATGTGGGCTATGTGGTAGGCGATTCGGGCTTGGTGTATAAAACAAGTAATGCCGGTAGCAGTTGGAGTAAATATAATATACCCGCCAACAATAATTTATATACTGTACATTTTACAAACCCCGATACAGGTTATGTAGCAGGTGCAAGCGGTGCTTTGTATAAAACACTAAACGGCGGCCTTACATGGAGTGCCGAAGCAAGTACCGATACCAATACAATTAGTATGGTGCAAATGGTAAACGATTCAACCGTTTATTTTTGGGATTCCTATAATCTATATAAAAACAATTATGCCAATAGTACAACATCTATTAAAAAAAATGTAAACGAAACCAATTTCAACATCTATCCAAACCCTGCACAAAATAATTTTACAATTGAAACAAACAGTAACGATAAACAAAACCTTAAAATAACCGATGTAAACGGCAAACAAATTTTAGCACAAACAATTAATGGCACCACAAGTATAGATGTTAGCAGTTTATCAGCCGGCATTTACAACCTTAGTTTAACAAGCAGCCAAAGTGTAGCAAACAAACGCTTGGTTATTATAAAGTAAAGTCAAAAAAAATAGTATCTTTATTATTCAACTATTTTAAAATGAAAAAAATATTTTCAATTAGCGCAGCTTGTTTTCTTTTTTTACTTATTAATAATGCCTGCAAAAAAGATACTAAAAATACAACCCCAACCCCAGCTACAACTGCAAGCAATCCAACAGCTAAATCAATAAAGGGCTCTGCTCAAAAAGGACCATTTATTATTGGTACATCAATAACCGTTTACGAGTTAAATGATAAATATGTGCAAACTGGTAAATCATTCAACACGCAAATTACCAATAACTCAGGCAACTTTCAATTAAACAGCCTGCCTTTGGTTAGCAACTATATTCAAATACGAGCCGATGGTTTTTATTTTAATGAAGTGTGTGGTTCAAACTCGGCAGCGCAAATAACTTTAAATGGCATAGCAAGCGTAGCCGATACTACGGCAATAAACATAAATTTGTTAACCGACCTAGAAGCACCTCGTGTAGAATATCTACTATCAAAAGGCATTGCTTTCGATTCGGCTAAAAGCCAAGCACAACGCGAGGTGCTAAATATTTTCAATGTTTCGGTAAGCGGCATCCAGCATTCCGAGCATTTAGATATTTCTCAAACAGGTAATGGTAACGCAAGTTTACTGGCAGTATCGGTTATTTTGCAAGGCTTCCGTACCGAAAGCCAACTATCAAACATACTGGCTGTAATTAGCAACGATATACAAACTGATGGTGTTTTAAACGATTCAACTTCAAAATCTTCTTTAATTGATCACGCACTTTTACTCGATACCATTTCTATAAGAAATAATTTATCAGGTTACTATACAGGTTTAAACATTAGCGCATCTATTCCGCACTTCGAAAAATACATTCATCAGTTTATAACCAACACAATTTTTCACCCAAGCAACTCTGTTTTAAAATATCCTGCTACTGGTGCTTATGGCAGCAACCTTTTATATAAAAACTTAACAATTTATACTGATACTGGTACTAGTAGTTATATAAGCTTTGCAGGGCAGCTTACAAAATGCTCTTATCTTAAAATACGCATGCATTTGGTAAGTGGAAGTAATGGTTGGTGGGCTTATAATACAGCTACCACGGGTAATTTATACATTACCGCTTACGATTTCACTAACAAAGAACAATTTTTTACGATAATTGACCCGGCTCAACTATTTGATTTGAATATATGCGTCCGTAGTGGCAATGTTTATTTAATAGAGTATTTTGAAATTGCTTCATCAAATACACCAACGTTTTCAAAAACAGTTACAATAAACTAAGCGTTCCTCTGCATCAAACACATATAAAAACCATCAAAGCCTTCTGATGGGTAAATGGTTTTATCTTCCACAAAAGAAAAAGTTGAGTTCTCAGTTAAAAAATGTTGCACCTGCTCATTATTTTCCGATGGTAAAATACTGCAAGTAGCATAAACCATAAGCCCACCTACTTTTAGCATACAAGTATAATCTTGCAAAATTTGCTGCTGTATTTTTTTCAGTTCGTTAATGCGCTCAAGGCTCAATTTCCATTTAGCATCGGGGTTGCGTTTAAGCACACCCAAACCACTACAAGGCACATCCAACAAAAGTCTGTCGGCAGTTTTATTTAAATCCTTAATTGTTTTTGGACCCGATATTAATTTCGATTCTATTTTAGCACCCGCCCTGCGTGCGCGCCTTTGTAGTTCGGTTAATTTTTTTTCCTCAATATCCATTGCAATAATTTTGCTTTTGTTTTGAGTTAAGGCAGCAATGTGCAATGTTTTGCCACCCGCACCCGCGCAGGCATCAATTATGGTTTGCCCTTCGTTAGCACGTAAAAACGTAGCCACTAATTGCGACGATGCATCTTGTATTTCAAACATGCCTTGCTTAAACAATTGCGATGTAAAAATATTTTTACGCTCTTTTAAAATCAGCGCATCCGTATCTAGTATACGTTCGGTTTCAATGCCCTCTTTGCTTAATTGGTTTTGTAAATTTTGGGTAGATGTTTTTAAGGTGTTACCTCTCAACACAACCGCCGCTTGATTATTTAGGGCTTCTAACTCTTTATTCCATTTGTACGATAGTTCTCCAAAACCCAACTCATCCATCCAATCGGGCACCGACTGAAAAATGGCTCTGTTCTTCTGTATCTCACTAATTTTTTGTTGCAGGTTTTTTTTGTCAATAGTGGCAAATTCGTCCCAGGCAGGCAAATCGTGCCCGCGCAGCAAAAGGTAAATGCCAACTATATGGTACCAGTTCTTTTTATTGCCATCCAGCTCGTTTAGCAAGCGGTATTGCCTAACCACATCATATATGGTTTCGGCCACAAAGCGTCTGTCGCGCCCGCCCCACTTGGGCTGGTCTTTAAATAAATATTCAATGGCTTTATCGGCATAGCGGTTTTCATCAAATATCGATGTAAGTGTTTTAACAATGGCGTCTACTAGGTTTTTATGAAATTTCACAATATAGTTTTTTGCAAAAGTAAACTTAATAACTTTGCAGTCTACAAATGAATTCATCTATTAATTTCCTCGATAAGTCTTGCTACGTAATTGCAGGTCCTTGCAGTGCCGAAAGTCGCGAGCAGGTCATGCAAACCGCTGCCCAAATTGCCGATGGTAAAAAGGCGCAAGCCTACCGCGCCGGTGTTTGGAAACCCCGCACACGCCCCGGTGGTTTCGAGGGCATGGGTGTACAAGCCTTGCCTTGGTTGCAAGAAGTGCAAACAACCTACCACTTACCTGTTGCTATTGAAGTAGCGCAGCCCGAGCATATAGAAGCTGCCCTAAAGCACAACATAAACTTTTTTTGGATAGGTGCCCGCACCACCGCCAACCCCTTTTCGGTACAAGAGCTGGCAGAAGCCCTACGCGGGGTAGATTGCCGCGTAATGGTTAAAAACCCCATCCACCCCGATTTACAATTATGGATAGGTGCTATCGAGCGTGTTTTAAGCTCAGGCGTTAAACAAGTGGCTGCTATTCATAGAGGTTTTCATACATCGGCAAAAAACACGTTTCGCAATACACCGCTTTGGCAAATCCCAATCGAATTAAAAGTAAACTTCCCCAATATGCCCATCATTTGCGACCCAAGTCACATTAGTGGTCGTAAAGATTTGGTTTTTGATATTGCCCAAAACGCACTCGATTTAGGCATGAATGGCCTGATGATAGAAACCCACATTAACCCCACCGAAGCACTAAGCGATAAAGCACAACAAATAACTCCTTTTGAGTTAAATGAGTTGCTTAACCATTTACAGATAAAAGAAAAATCATCGGCCAATCCTGCCTTTAATGCGCAACTAAATACAGTGCGTAATAATATTGATGAAGTTGATGCGCAAATAATTGCCCTTGTAAAAGAGCGTTTACATTTGGTAGAAAAAATTGCCAACGAAAAGCAAAAAAACCACATCACCGCATTTCAGTTAGAGCGTTGGATGGAAATTTTGAAGAGCCGCACCGACTGGGGCACACAACAAAACCTCACGAAAGATTTTATCGAAAAACTTTTTCAGTTAATCCACGAAGAATCTATCCGCACTCAAATCGAAATCATGAAAAAAGAGGGCATTAAGCCTTAAACTTTTTTGGCGTTACGGCACTTTGTAAACACGCGCCGTCGGGCTTTACACTTCAATCTTTTGCCGATTACGTCAAAAGGATTTTCGTTACAATCCCTAACGCAATTTCAACTCAACCGTTTAATTGTTAAAACGTACCGTTTAAAAAGTTGTGATTCTATCATCTTGTACTTTCGTATCTTCGGTTAAATTATTTCAGTAAGATGAAAAAACTTTTACTACTTCTTTTATTTATTTACATCGGACAAATACAAGGACAAAGTTGGTTATGGGCTAAAAGTGGAATTGGAACCGGTGGTGATGAAGGTTATAGCGTTGCAGCAGATTCTTCGGGTAATGTATATATTACAGGAGGATTTCAATCTGCTTCAGTTACTTTTGGAAATTATACACTTACTAATGCTAATCCAGGCTACAATAATATTTTTCTAGTCAAATACGATGCATTTGGCAATGTGCTTTGGGCCAAAAGCGCACATGGATCAAATTATGATTTTGGAACGAGTGTTGTAACAGATAATTTTGGTAACGTATATGTATCGGGATACTTCCTTTCTTCACACGTTATATTTGGAACTGATACAATTTTTAATGCAGGGAATAATGATGTTTTTTTAGCAAAGTACGATTCATCGGGAAATTTTATTTGGGTTAGGAGTGCTGGAGGTGTTGCCGATGATGAGAATTATTCTATAGCAACAGATATTTTTGGTAATATATTTATGACAGGATACTTTCGCTCTCCAACTATAATTTTTGGAACAGATACGCTAACAAATAATAGTACCAATGGAGATTCTGATGCTTTTCTAGCCAAATATAATACAGTAGGAGATGTAATTTGGGCTAAAGGTTTTGGAGGAGCAAATTATGATGTTGCTTACAGCGTGGCAACAGATATATCTTCTAATGTTTATATTACCGGATATTTTTCTTCTAGTTTAATAACTTTTGGAACTTTTACACTTAGTAATACTAATACGGGTCATATGGATATATTTATTGCAAAATATAATTCGTCCGGTACAGCACTTTGGGCAAAAAATCCAAATGGAACGTCAGATGAATATGCATATAGTATAGCTACTGACCTTCATAGTAACGCCTATATTACTGGAACTTTTGCTGGACATTCTGTTGACTTTGGAACACACATTGTTACAAATCCAACTTTAACATTTGATGTGTTTCTTACTAAGTACGATTCATCTGGTAATGCAATTTGGGCTAAGAGTGCTATAGGGGACATAGGATCAGACATTGGTTATGATGTAACAACGGATGCTTTAGATAATGTTTATTTAACGGGTGGGTACACTTCTTTATCAATTGCTTTTGATTATGATACATTGTTTTATCCGCCAGTAACATCTGCCGCTGACCCAGCATTTATTTTTAAATTTAATTCATCCGGTAATGTCCTTTGCACTTCTACACTTGCAAGTGGTGGCGACGATAATAATGGTATTGCAATTGATGCTTCTGGTAATGCATATTTTGTAAGCGACTTTTGGATTAGTCCTTTTGTTGTTGGATCTGATACTTTAAAACTCGACTCACTAAATGAAGAAAATATTTATGTTGCCAAATTTACTTGCAGTATAAATAATGACATAAAAAAGTATGAAAAAAATCGACAAATAAAAATTTACCCCAACCCCGCACAAAATAATTTCACCATTGAAACAATTAGTGCAGATAAACAAACTGTTTTAGTGTATGATGTAAACGGTAAGCAAGTTTTAGCACAAACAATAAACGGTACAACAAATATAGATGCTGGTAATTTTAATGCAGGTGTTTATAATGTCAGTATAATAGACAACGCAGGCATAAGCAACAAACGCCTGGTTATAGTAAAGTAAAATTGCTTTTACTCTTTCTATTTATTATCACTCGCTAAAGATTTATCTAATAACTCTTTTAGTATAGCTATTTTATAATAATTCCCCGATTTAATAACCGCGTTAATGTCTTTTAAATTTTCAACATTTGTTAAGGGGTTACTATTTAGTAGCACTAAATCGGCTTGCTTGCCTTTGGTTACTGTGCCCGTTTTATCAGCAACTTGCAGGCACTCGGCAGCATTTAGGGTGGCAGCTTTTAAAATGGTTGCGTTTGCTATTTTAGCATGGGCAAAATGTGCAATCTCTCTGTGATAGGTAAAACCGGGTACGGTAAATTTTTGTTCATCCGAGCCAATTAAAAATTTAACCTGCGCTTTTTCCATGTGTTTTAGTATAACATCAAACTGCGCTAAATCTTTTCTAAACTCTTCTTTCTCTTTTAAGTACTGTTCATGTTTAGCTTGTATAAATGAGCTATCATATTGCTGGCGCGATTTTATCCAATAATCTTTCAAAAATTTTGGTGTGTAAGCCAATTCGGGTAGGTTATAAAGAGTTGAGTTTTCTATTTGATCCCAACTATAATAGTACCAATGCATGCCGGGTGTAACATAGGTGTTGTTTTTTGCTAATAGCGGTATTAATGTGTTAAGTTGAAGGCTGTCTTTTTTATAAAGCTCAATAAAAGGTTTGGCATGTTCAATCGAGCGGTAATTTAATTTTATAGCCTGTGCTATATCGCCATCATGCGCATGCCCAACCAACGGAATGTTTTTTTGCTTTAAAATAAAAGCTATACTATCTAACTGTGGTTTTGTAAGTCCCCACAAATATTTTACAAAAACATAGCCTTTGGTTTTATAATTATCAAAACTCTTCGCCATATTATCGTAGCCACTAAACTCGGTAATGGTTTGCCCTAAATACAAATTAGGTCCCACAATAAATCCTTTGTTTATACTATCGCTATAGGGTTTGTTTTTTTCATTATCGCGCATGGCTCTTAATGATGTTACACCGTTTACTAAGTTGGCTAAAAAATAGGTTTTGTAACTAAACGGACTGCTTTGTGTTGGCATGTGTGCGTGTGCATCAAAATAACCGGGCATTAAATATTTATTTGTGCCATCAACTACTACATCATTGGCATTAAATTTAATTTTACTTGCATCCTGTTCAATTTGTTGTATAAGTCCGTCGCTTATATAAACCGACATATTTTTTTGTGCCGTGCCATTATCAACATGTATAATAGTAATGTTTTTAATAAGCACATGCGGGTTGTTTTGTGCCAACAAACAAGTTGATGCTAGTAGTGAAACAGTTAATAGGAGTGAAGCAATTTTTTTCATTTTCATAAATTTTAGCAAATGTAAAATAAAAAGGCTTCAGCAAATAATTTTGGCTGCCTTCGCAATGTTTGGTAGCTTTGTGTAAATGAAAAAATTAATTGTATTTATTTTTTTAGCCGCTATATTTAGCTGCAAAAAAAAGGAACCACCAACACCAATGGGCTACATTACTTTTTGGTCAGATGATGCTTCGCCTAACTGCCACCCTCCCAGTAATAGAGTTATTTATGTGAGCATGGATGGGCAAAGTATAGGACAGATTTCTAACTTCCAATCTACCGCGCCTTCAAGTTGTGCGCAGTCTAATATGCTTTTGGTTGTTTCGGCTACACAGGGCGTACACTCATTAACTTTTACAGATAATTGTAATTGCAATAATTGCCCCAGCACTTGGGCATGGTCGGCTACGGGCACGGTTCATTTAACTTCCGATTGTTATGTGTTTTATGTACCACATAGATAAGTAAAGCCTGCTACAATTTCCAACGCAGCCATAGCATTTGTAATTTTGCAGTATTAAACCTAGTCATTCAATATTTCCTTCTGGGCAATAATTGTACTTAATTACCGTTAGTTAGTTTCATTTGACTTTACATTTGTTTACTAATACAAAAATCAATTTCATGAAAAAAAATATACTTGTTGCGCTTATTGTTTTATGTAGTACCAACTTCATCATAGCTCAGCGCGTTTATCCGCTTGTATCAGGCATCACTGTCGATTCAATTTTAAAAATACAGCCCAACGCAACAAAAATAGCCACCGACCCAATTACAGGCCATCTTTTTTATCAAACCACCAATGGCAACATTTACGAAGTTTTTATTCCTGCTTCGGGTCCCGCTACCGATAGTTTACGTTTTACCGCAGCTCAGTATGGCATAGGTAGCCCGCAGGGCCTATGTTTTAAAGATAGTAGTATGTTTGTTTGCGGCAACACCTGGTTAAGTAACACCACCGTAGGCAAAATAGTAAAAGCTAAATTACAGCCAAACGGCACCCGTGTGTGGATAGATGTAGTAACAACCAACTCCTACCCAACTGCCGACCCGGGCGGCGATCACGGTTTCACCGATGTTAGCATCGATCCAACCGGTAACTATATTTTTCTTTCAAGCGGTGCCCGCACACACCTGGGCGAGTTGCGCACCAACAGCGGTGCATGGCCCGGTTGCCGCGAGGTGCCACTTACAACCCGCATATTTAAATTTCCTATAAGCACAGTAGGCTTAGTATTACCAAACGATTCAAACCTAATTGATAATAGTGGTTACGTATATGCCTGGGGCACACGCAATGCTTACGATATGGCTTGGGATGCAAACGATACACTTTTTGCTATCGATAATTCAGGCGAGCGCGATGACCCCGAAGAATTAAATTGGCTACGCAAAGGCAAAAACTACGGCTTCCCCTGGAACATGGGCGGCAATGCCAACCCACTTATGCACTCACCCTACAACGTAAATAACGACCCCTTGGTTAACCACCAAAGCGTAGGTTATCAATCGGGTTGGTTTGCTG
The DNA here is from genome assembly GCA_035484495.1 of Bacteroidia bacterium. Taxonomy (GTDB): domain Bacteria; phylum Bacteroidota; class Bacteroidia; order B-17B0; family Aurantibacillaceae; genus PALSA-968. Next base: position 12,508 of record DATHOW010000144.1, read on the forward strand.
ATGATCCAACTTTTCCTGCCATTCCCGCAGGTGTAACCTTTACATCACCTGTTCGCAACTACGGCATAGCTGCCGATTATTATAGAGACTCCATTACCGGTAAAGTAAAACAAGCAAGCGCATCGGGCACTTACATAACTTCGTTTACAGCACACCGCTCGCCCTTAGGTTTAGTGTTTGATAGAGATAGTGCATTTGCCGCTCCATTTCGTGGCGATGGTTTTCTTACCAGTTTTATGCCCGGTGGCGATAGCACAGGTTACTCACCCATTGCACCTTTTGGTATCCCTTGTCCTTTTGTCGACCCCTGTCGCGATTTAGTGCAACTAAAACTCACCTACAACCCCGTTATAGATAATTACCAAATGACAACCTCGCGTATACTATCAGGTTTATATCAGCCTGTTGATGCCGAACTAGTAAATAGCACCTTATATATAATTGAAATTAGTGGCAACATTTGGCGCATTAATTTTCCGGCCCACACAGGTATAAAATCAGTTAATGCAGAAAGCTCAAACATTAAAATTTACCCCAACCCCGCGCAAAATAATTTCACCATTCAAACATCAAGTGCACAAAAACAATTTGTAAACGTATTTGATATAAATGGTAAACTAATTTTAACCCAAACTATAAACAGCACCACAACTATAGATGCAAGCAACTTTAATGCAGGCGTTTATACTATTACCATAACAAGCAACAGCGGCGTAACAAACAAACGCTTGGTTATAGTTAAGTAAACTGTGTGCTATTTTTTGCGTTCCGCTGATTACAGCGTCGGGCTTTACACTTCAATCTTTTGCTGATTACCGCAAAAGGATTTTCGTTATAATTCCTAACGAAGGGAAGCTACGAAGTCCTATTTAACCAATTTATAATCAGCTTTTGTTTTTAACGTTGTTTTCAGTTTTGTAATTGGGTCATAAAAGGATTTTTCAAGTCGTTGCATGCCCTCAATCATAAAGTCAATCATTTTTTTCCAATCCTCACGATTGAAATAATCAACCTCATTCATTTCATATTTTATTCTACATGCTTTCTTTTGGTCAAGTCTTTCCCATTTCAAGGAGCCACCAAATTGTTTTTCAATTTCACCTTTTTTTGCCTGAAGTTCGTCAAATATAAATTTGTTGATGTCTTTATTGTCTCTACTTATATAAACTTCTACTCTTGCATAGTAATTAGAAATCACAAAGCTAAATCTGACCCCTGAAACTCCTGAATTACTTGCAATCCAATTATCTTTTGATGGGCTACAATCTTGAAAAGAGTTTGGGTTTTTGTTTATCACTTTGAGTAGTTCTTTCCAAAACTCGATTCGTAATAAGTGTCTTGATTTTAGCTCCTCTTGTGTACTAATGTCTTCTTGAGTTTTATTTGCCATGCTAATTACATAATCTTCAACCTCTTTTATCGGAATTATTTGCTCAAAATTTATGAAAAGTTTATCGTCATATTGATATGGTGTTACTTTGAAACATTGAATGCGTAACTTGTAATTCATTAACCAAAGAACTGTTGAAGTCACTTCTTTTCTAAAACTACCAGCTACCATAATTATTCTTTGTGTCTGCCCACTATTCAAACTTATTTCTGCAAAATCGTTTGCGCCGAAAAACTCTATTAAATTTTCTTCCGCTTTTTCATTGTTGTTTTGTTTGTTAAGATAGTCTTGATAAATTTTTGTGATTTGATCTTTCTTTAACGTTGAACAATAAGAGGCATATTTTAAAACTTGCCAAGTTACATCTCTACCAGTATCATCAAGTTTGTTTTCAATTACAATAATATTTCCTTGCTTATCCACACCAAGTAGGTCGAGGCGTTCATTAGTGTCATTAAAGCCATCAAACTCTTTTTGAATAATTAGAATTTCTTCTCCAAGAGATTCTGGATTGTTTGCTATCCATTCTTGCAAATTATCTCTCTCCTTAAAATGTAAATCAGAAAAGGTCTTTGTCTCAAGCTTAGAAATTCGATTTGTAGTTTTATTTATTTGATACATAGCGTGTAAAAGTTAATTTTTTTCTGTCCTGTCCCGTCGGCATTATTACCATTAGACAACGCCGTTCAACATTCCCATTAAACCCCAATCTTCTCGTTTACAATTTTTAAAATGTCAACCTCTAAAGCAATCGTTTTATTTTCAATGTCTTTTCCTTTAGCAACCACATCGTTTACAAAAGTTTTATCGTCATAACCTGCGGCATTAATGCGCACATTCATAAAAGCACCCATTACCGCACTGCGTGCACATAAAGCTCCCACACCTGCATCAGATATTGAATTAGGGTTTCCAATCTCTGCCATGGCTTTAATAACTGCCATGCTATCGTATGTGGTTTGCATCACCTTAAACGGTATTTCAATAGCAAACTTGGTGGCATCCTGTATGGCTTTTGTACGTATATTTTTTTCTTCATCCGTGCCTTTTGGTAAACCAAAAGCAGTCATAATTTTATTAAAGGCAGCAGTATCGGCATCAACTAATTTTACCAATTCG
>DATHOW010000145.1:0-25660 GCA_035484495.1 Bacteroidia bacterium
CAGTCATTTAGGTTGAGCAAAGGTAACAGTTATAGCTAAACAATTATCAGAAAGTGTACAACATGTAATTAATGTGTAATTTTACCGCGTTTTGAAAGTTTACAATTCTATACAAGAGATACCAAAAATCAACAATCCCATTGTTACCATTGGCACTTTTGATGGCGTTCATCAGGGGCATCGTCAAATTATCAATCGCTTAAATAAAATTAAAAAAGACACCGGTGGAGAGAGCTTTATTTTCACCTTTGACCCACATCCTCGTCAGGTTTTATTCCCCAATCAAACCGATTTAAAACTACTTACTCTTACTTCAGAAAAACTTAATTTACTGGAACAAGCAGGCATAGACCATGTGTTGGTTTACCCTTTTACAAAAGAGTTTTCGCAACAATCGGCACACAGTTATATAAAAGATATTTTGGTAGATGCTATTGGGGTTAAGCAATTAATTATTGGCTACGACCACCATTTTGGCAACAACCGTGAGGGAAATATTGGCACCTTAAAAAAATACGCCCCTGAGTATAATTTTTTGGTAGAAGAAATTCCGGCACACGAAATTGATTCTATCAATGTAAGCTCCTCTAAAATACGTAAGGCTTTAGAAGAAGGTGATATAGAAACTGCCAACTCATTTTTAGGATACGATTATTGCCTATCGGGCAAAGTGGTTGATGGTAAAAAACTGGGGCGTACTATTGGTTACCCAACAGCCAATATTTTTATTGAAAACCCCGCCAAATTAATCCCCAAAATTGGTGTGTATGCGGCAAGTGCAACGGTTAATGGAGCACACTACAAAGGCATGATGAGCATTGGTTACAACCCAACCACCGATACCGATAATAAAATTAAAGTTGAATTACACATTTTTAACTTTGATGCCGATATTTATGGTTGTAACTTAACGCTACAAATAAAAGCTCGTTTACGCAATGAAGAGAAGTTTGCTTCGTTAGATGAGTTAAAAAAACAATTACATGCAGATAAAGAACATGCGCTTTCAGTTTTATAAAATATTTATTATTGGTTTTATTTTTTGCGGAAAATTAGTTGCGCAAGAAAAAGAATTGCTCGACTCTGCGGGAATAGAGGCCGCTTATAGCTACATGGATTTAAAGGAAGCCCTTGAGCATCCGGAAATGGTGATTCGTTTAGAGTTGAAAAAACAAAAGCTAAAAACCTTTCCACACGAAATTTTTCAGTTCAAAAACCTGCAATATTTATCGCTTAGTAAAAATCAATTAAAAGAATTGCCCGATAGTCTTTATAAACTTACGCAGCTACAATATTTAGATGTATCGCATAACAAGCTAGCCTCTTTACCAAAGGAGATTGGCAAGTGCAGTAACTTAGTTTATTTAAATGCAAACAATAATGATTTATATACGCTACCTCCGCAAATTGGCAACCTAGAAAAACTACACACGCTTGATTTATGGAGTAATGATTTTGCTGATTTCCCTGAATCTTTAAAGAATTTAAAACAACTTACCACGCTTGATGTGCGCGCTATTTTAATTAGCGATGATGTAATGAAACAACTTAAAAGGTGGTTGCCTAATACCGAAATTTTTTCTAACCCGCCTTGCAATTGTAAACTATGAGTAAACCTGTTTTTGAAAAACACATTTTTGTTTGCACCAATCAACGTACCAATAGCGAAAAAAGAAGTTGCGGAGAGCAGCATGGCTTAGAGCTAACCGCCGCTTTTAAAAAAGCCATAAAAGATAAAAATTTAACCATGCCCATACGTGCGCAACGTGCCGGTTGCCTTGGTATTTGCGATTTTGGGCCAACCGTGGCCATTTACCCCGAAGGAACTTTTTATGTAAATGTGCAGGTGAGCGATGTAGAAGAAATTGTGCAGAAGCACGTTATTGAAAATAAAAAAGTTGAAAGACTTTTGTTGCCCGCCCAAAAATAATGGCCGAAGAATTTTCTATACAACCGTATTTAAATGATGCGGAAATTTTAAACAAAACAGCCGAACAAATACAAAAAGATTTTGCCTTTTTTGATTTAACCATTGTGTTTAAACAAAATAGTACAAGTGCTTACACGCTTATGTATCAGGAGGTTTTACCTCAGATAAAAAAACTGTTAGAGGCTAATTCTCAAAAAATATTTTCGTTATTATATAGAATTGATATTAGCGAAGCGCAACTAAAAACCGAGTTGCAAAAAAATAAAGAACAAACAAGCGAAGAAACAATTACCAACTTAATTGTTAAGCGTTGTTTACAAAAAGTAGTTTTACGTAAATTATTTTCGTCACATGATTGATATAAAAATACGCAAAGGTGTAGAGGCTGATTTAGACCAAGTTTTAGCTTTGGTTAAAGAATTGGCCATTTACGAAAAAGCACCCAACGAAGTAGAAGTTACCCTAGCCGAAATGCATAACTGGGGCTTTGGTAACGATAGAGTGTTTGAGTTTTTTGTTGCCGAGCATGAACATAAAATTATTGGCATTGCCCTATACTATTACAAATACAGTACCTGGAAAGGCAAGTGTTTATTTTTAGAAGACATTATTGTAACCGAAGCTTACCGACGATATGGCTTAGGATCTAAACTGTTTAACGAAGTTGCTTTAGTTGCCAAGCAACAACAAGTACGCCGTATGGAGTGGCAGGTACTTGATTGGAACGAACCTGCTATAAATTTTTACAAAAAATACAATGCCCATTTAGATGGCGAATGGATTAACGGAAAACTAACCCACCAACAATTACAAAGTTTTTAAAACAAAAAAGCCTGCTAATTTTTAGCAGGCTTTTTTTATAGCAATTTGTTTTTTTAAATTGTAATAGTAATGCTGTACGAGCCTATGCTAACTACATAAGTTAAATCGCAAGTACCAGTACCGTAATTAATAGTACGTGTTGCTTTACCAGTTGGAGTAAAATTAAGTGTACCCGCTACATATAAATATTTTGAATAAAGCGGCGCTGAACAATTAAGGTTAAGCACTAAAGGAGCGCTTATGTTACCTGTGTAGGTTTCGCCATCAGAAGCTGTACCACTAAAGTTACCTGTTATACTAAGAATTGCGTGAGCCCAATCAATCCAAGCATATGGGCTACCCGAACCCGGATAAACACCACTGTATTGTGTTCCGTTATACGTGCAAGCACTTGTATTTAATAAAACCGATGTCCAGTTACCTTGCCATTGTATATTACCACCGTTATTTGGTTTCACAACTGTAATGTTCGATGCATCTGACCAAGTATAATTACCGCTAACCACACCTAAGTTTTTAATGGTTTTTTGATTAATTTCTACGGTGTAATTATCAACCGAATATGTGTTACCCGGTGTAGTAACGTTTAACACAAAACCGGCATCTCTAAACCATCTAGCTCCGCCAGTTGATGCACTCCAATCATAAACAAGAGTACCGTTACGTAAATGTCCATCGTGCCCATAATAACCATTAAAAGTAACAGTCATTTTCTTTGCAGTTGTATCAATAACAACTGTTACCGATTGACTTAAAGGTGAAAACATTCCCCCTTGAGTAGTACGGTAATTAGTTAAAGTCCCATTGTTATTTTCTATTCCCTCTGATCCAATATTTGTAATATCATGGGCATGTTGTTGCGCCATATTATTATCAGTTGAGCTCGTTGTACTTGTATCTGTAGCAACAGGCGTTGTGGTAGTTGTTTTCTTTGTACAAGAAACCATAATAACTGCACCCGCCAACATTAAACCGGCAACAGCAAAGCTTAGTTTTGTTTTTTTCATCGTTTTAATTTTTTTGGTTTTTTTAATTTGATATGCAAGTTAGCAAAAGGTTTAATTTGGGCAACAATATTTTTTTAAAGCAAACACATTAAACCTTACTTTTACACAAATATTTTTTGTTTATGAAAGTAGCTGTAGTTGGCTGCACAGGCTTAGTTGGCAGTGTAATGTTAAAAGTTTTAGCCGAAAGAAATTTCCCTATTACGGAGTTAATTTTAGTAGCCTCCCAAAATTCGGTGGGTAAAGTAATTAATTTTAAAAACAAGCCTTATAAAGTTGTAAGTGCTGCCGATGCTATTGCCCAAAAACCACATATTGCTTTGTTTTCAGCCGGTGGAAGCAGCTCCTTAGAGCTTGCCCCTAAGTTTGCCGAAGTGGGCACAACCGTAATTGATAATTCATCGGCTTGGCGCATGGATGCTACAAAAAAACTTATTGTACCCGAAGTAAATGCCCATGTACTTACTAAAAACGATAAAATTATTGCCAACCCCAACTGTTCAACCATACAAATGGTGGTGGTGTTAAACCCACTGCATAAAAAATATAAAATTAAACGTGTGGTGGTTAGCACGTACCAGTCGGTTACGGGTACCGGTGTTAAAGCGGTTACGCAATTAATGAACGAGCGCCAAGGCATTACCGGCGAAATGGCTTACAAATATCCTATTGATTTAAATGTGATACCGCAAATAGATGTTTTTTTAGATAACGCGTACACCAAAGAAGAAATGAAAATGGTAAACGAAACTAAAAAAATTATGGGCGATAACAGCATTGGTTTAACGGCTACCACCGTACGTATACCGGTTATGGGTGGGCATAGCGAAGCCGTTAACATTGAGTTTGAAAACGATTTTGACATTACTGAGCTTAAAAAACTATTGCATAATACACATGGTTTAATTGTTATGGATGATGTGGCAAACCACGTGTACCCCATGCCCATGCATGCGCATAACAAAGATGAGGTGTTTGTGGGGCGCATTCGCAGAGATGAATCGCAGCCAAAAACACTAAACCTTTGGATTGTGGCCGATAACCTGCGTAAAGGTGCCGCAACAAATGCCGTGCAAATAGCCGAATATTTAGTAGAAAACAAGCTGGTTTAAAGTTCCAAAAAACAGTTTTAAAAGGGCGTGTTTTTGGGCGTGCAAAAGGGCGAAGAAAAGGACGATACCACGGCGTACCGCAACCCTATTAAATACTACTGTTTTTATGTTTTTTACTTTAATTGGGGCACCTGCCGGGGCGGGCAAATGGGCGCAAAAAGGACAATAAACAAAATAATATAATTATATAAAAATATAAAGGATAAAGGGGGCTAAATTTCTTTCCTTATTTTTTAGCTAATTTCAATTGGTTGTTGGTTAAAAAAATAGCTCAAAAAACAACCCAAATTAACATTTTATTAAAAATTAATCCACAATTTGTTTTTTTATCTATTTTTTTCTACTTTCGTAACCGAGTTATCTTGCAAAAGCTAATTCATTTAACTTATTTTAAATAAAAAATATGAAAAAAATCTCTACGCTCTTATTCGCTGCATCGCTAGGTTTATCAAGCCTTTCATTCGCTCAACAAGATCCGCAGTTTACACAATTTATGTTTTGCAAACAGGCATATAACCCGGCTGTAGTGGGTACAAATGGTAGCATTTGTTTCGATGCTTTATTCCGTCAACAATGGGTAAGTTTTCCTGGTGCGCCTAAAACAGGCTTATTTGGCTTCAATATGAACGCCGGTAACTTTGGTGTAGGTTTAACTGTTATGAATGACCAAATTGGTTTTCAAAATACAACTATGGCTCGTATAGCCGGTGCTTATCATATACACATTGGCCCTGCAGGTATTTTAAGTATTGGTGTTGATGCCGGTATTTTTCAATCAAAAATCAATGGTGCTTACATAGCCCCTCAAACTTTAAATGACCCTTCTATTCCTAACAATAATAATCCTACTGGTCCAGGTTCTCCAAATTTAAACAAAATGAGTCCTGATTTTGGTGGCGGTATCTATTACACTATTCCAAATAAATTATATATTGGTGTATCAAGCACTCACTTAGGTGCTGAAATACTTACTGGCGGTTCTAACCATGTAAGTAGTGGTGGTAATACTCCTACTTATACTGGTTATCAACTAGCTTACGATGTTGCTCGTCACTATTACATTATGGCTGGTTATACATTTGATTTAGCTAGCGGACGTGACGCTTTACAACCAAACGTTTTAGTTAAAACCGATGCAGCTTCTACTCAGTTAGATGTTAACCTTACTTATATGTACAAAAAAATGATAGGTTTAGGTGTATCGTATCGTTTACAAGATGCTGTAGCCCCTATGGTTGTATATAAATCGCCATTTGGTTTACGCGCAGCCCTTTCTTATGATTTAACTACTTCTAAAATTAAAGGATATAGCTCTGGTACATGGGAAATTTCTCTTGGTTATTGCATGAAACCAAAAGATAAAGCTAAAACACAAAGTCACTGGAACACAAGGTTTTTTGCTGAATAATTGATATTATTATATAATATAATAAAAATAATTGAAAATAATTGAAACCTTTTAAAAAAAATTGCGTTAAAGCAACTTACCTAATGTTTCAAAATAAATAGTATTTTTGGCGCGTTAGGTAATAAACTAAACAGAAAAGTATGAAAAAACTTTTGATTTTGGCCTCATTTGTTGCAATCGTTACCGGTTGTAATAGCTACAGCGGAGAGCTGGTTGGGGTAAAAGGTAGAGAAGAATGGTTTCAGCCCGATCCTTACGGAATGCTTTACATGCCTGTTGGTAGCTACCACATGGGAGCAAACGATGATGAGGTTGGAACAGCACATACAACTAAATCTAAAATAGTTTCTATTCAGGCATTCTATATGGATGAAACTGAGATTTCTAATAACGAATATCGTCAGTTTGTATATTGGGTTAGAGATTCTATAGCACGCGTTTTATTGGCTAACGGAGGAAATGCTGAAGCAGCTGATTACCAAATACCACAAGATGAGTTTTTGGACATTAACCCACTTTACCGTACCGATAATAACTTAAAAGAGTTTTATATTAACTGGGAAAAGAAAATTAAATGGGCTTCTCCGGATGATGATTATCGTACCGACTTACAACCTCTTTACTTACCAGAGAACGAACGTTACTATAACCGTAAAGAAATTGACTCTCGTAAACTTAACTACGAATACTACCGTATAGACATTAGATTAGCTGCTGCAAAAAGCAACCGTTTTTTACCGCAAAAATCGCCTGATGTTCAAATTAACGAGTTTAAAAAAGGTGAATATATTAATGGTGTAACATTAAACGATGGTACTACGGATAAATTAGGTACAAAAACATCGCCAGTGCAAGCACCTGATAAAGATGCTAAAACCTTAGGGCAGTACGAAGTTGAAGACCAAACTGTAGTTAGCCAAGGTGCTTATGTGCCTCGCCAACGTAAAGGTGTTGATAGAAGTGTATTTATTATTAAAGATGTACTTAACATTTACCCTGATACTTTAGCTTGGGTGCATGATTTTACTTATGCATTTAACGAACCAATGACCAATATGTACTTTTGGCATCCGGCTTACGACACCTATCCTGTAGTAGGGATAAGCTGGAAACAAGCTCGTGCATTTTGCCAATGGCGTACAAATTTATTAAACGAGTTTTTACTTGGTAATGGTCAGTCTATTGTGAACGACTTTCGTTTACCAACCGAATCTGAGTGGGAATATGCAGCACGTGGTGGAAACGATTTATCTCAATATCCTTGGGGTGGTCCTTATATCCGCAATGCACGTGGTTGTTTCTTAGCCAACTTTAAACCAATGCGTGGTTCGTACGAAGTGGATGGTGGTTTTCATACTGTACACATCTTCTCTTACAATCCTAACGATTGGGGCTTATATTGTATGGCCGGTAACGCAGCTGAGTGGACAAGAAATGCTTTTGACGAATCGGCTTACGATTTTGAACATGACATGAACCCTGACTATGAATATGAAGCACAAGATAACGAAGCTAACGTGTTAAAACGTAAAGTAATTCGTGGTGGTTCGTGGAAAGATGTTGGTTTCTATCTTCAAAACAGCAGCAAAACATACGAGTATCAAGATACTGCAAAATGTTATATCGGTTTCCGTTGTGTAATGACCTATTTAGGTCGTGCTAAAGGAGACGATTCGCCGCAATAAACAACAAGCAAACACAAAAACAAATAAATAAAATCATCAATCATTAACTAACAATTAAACAAACAGAAAAGCCATGAGCAGCAAGTTACCAAAAATTACAGGCTACAAGAAGATTCTTCACATCATAGCCTCGGGGGGAGCGTCAGTAGTAATTGTAGGAGCGTTATTTAAAATTATGCACTGGCCAGGATCGGCTGTGATGCTTACAACAGGGCTTTTAATTGAAGCTTTAATATTTTTACTTTATGCATTTGATATTCCACATGAAGAGTGGGATTGGTCTTTACCATATCCGGAATTAGTTAGCATGGGCACTCATGAAGAACATCATGAAGAAGAACATGGTTCTATTACTCAAAAACTTGACAATATGTTAGAAGAAGCTAAAATAGGGCCAGAACTTATTGAAAGCTTAGGTAACAGCATGCGTTCATTAAGCGATAACGCTGGTAAAATTGCAGACGTATCAAACGCACATTTAGCTACAAACGAATATGTTGATAGCGTTAAAGGTGCTGCTAAAAATGTAAACAGTCTTTCTGATTCATACAGCAAAGCTGCTGAGTCATTAATGGGCTTATCATTATCAAACGAAGCAGGTGCTTCGGTTGGTGATCAATTAAGCAAAGTATCTAAAAACTTATCGGCACTTAATGCTTCTTACGAACTTCAGTTACAAGGTAGCAGCGAGCATGTTAAAGCAACATCTCAATTCTACGATAGCTTAGGTGAGTTAATGAAAAACTTACACGATTCGGTTGATGATACTCGTAAATACAAAACTGAGATCTCTTCATTATCAACAAACCTATCTGCTTTAAATAGCATTTATGGTAACATGTTGACTGCTATGAATTATAAAAATCAATAATCGATAAAAACTAATTAGGAAAGAAAAAGGAAGTAATAAACAATTCTTTTTTCTTTCCTTTTTTACAAAAATATTTTTAATAATTTAAAAAAAATTAAACAATGGCAGGCGGAGGAAAAGAAACCCCAAGGCAGAAGATGATTGGTATGATGTACTTAGTACTTACCGCACTTTTGGCAATGAACGTATCGAAAGATATTTTAAAGGCGTTTGTAACTGTTAATGAAAGTTTGGAAAGAACTAACAATAACTTTAATAAAAACACTGAAAAAGTAATGAAGGCTTTTGAAGAGTCAAAACTTTCTACGCCACAAGCTGCTCCTTATTACGCTAAGGCAGTTATAGCAGAAAAAATGACTAACGACCTTTATGAGTACATTGAAAAATTAAAGCACGAACTTATTGCAAAAACTGACGGTAACCCGGGAGGCGATACTTTACGTTTGCGTTATGTAGACGCAAAAGATAATTACGATAAACCAACACACGAATTAATTGGTGATGATGAACGTAACCCAAGAGACGGCGAGTTTTCTGCATTAGATTTAAAAAATAAAATTACTGCGGTGCATGACGGTTTAATTAAGATGATAACTGATATGCAAAGCCATAAAGAAACTCGTTTTCTTCCGACTGATTTTGAAAGTTTGAAAAAGAAAATTGAAACAATTAAACCCGATGCGGGCGACGAAAAAGAAGACGGCGTACCTGTAACTTGGGAAATTTTAAACTTCTATCACTTACCATTAGCGGGTACCATTACTAACCTTACTAAAATGCAAGCCGATTTAAAAAACGTAGAAGCTGAGATTGTATCTAACTTCTCGGGTGCGGCAGGCAAAGTAATGGTTAAGTTTGATAAACTATCTGCAAAAGTTGTTGCTCCTTCAAGCTATATACAATCTGGTCAAAAATACGAAGCTGATATATTTATTGCAGCATCTTCTTCTGATTTCAAAAAAGAAAATATGGAGATTGTTGTTAACCCAACTTCTTACGATTCTATAAAAGGAACTATTACTGGTGGAACTCCGGTTGAATTATCGCCTGATGGAATGGGTAAATATTCTACCGGTACACAAGGTCAAGGAGAAACAAAATATAAAGCACTTATTAAATTTAAACAACCTACCGGTGAGTATAAATTTTATACCTACGAAACAAGCTATATGGTTGCAGCGCCTTCAGTAGCTGTATCTGCTGATCAAATGAACGTGTTTTATGTTGGTGTACCTAATCCGGTTTCAGTTTCTGCAGCGGGTGTTTCTCCAACTGATTTAATTGTTAGCCCTAGTGGTGGTGGTGTTAGGTCTACTTCAAAAGGTGCTGGTGTTTTTGAGTTTAACTTTTCAACTCCGGGTGAGTGCGTTGTAAACGTATCTTCAAAAAACCCAGGAGGTACCGGATCAAAACCACAAGGTTCTAAGAAATTTCGTGTAAAACCACTTCCTCCACCGTTAACTACAGTGGGTGGTTTCTCTGGTTCAATCGATATGAAAAAAAGTCAATTATCAACCATTGGTGGTGTTGGTGCTCAAGCTCCAGGATTTGACTTTAAAGCAAACTTTATTGTAACTGGTTTTGAAATTACCGGTAGCGTAAAAGGACAAACTAAAATTGCAACTTGTACAGGTAACAGCTTAAGTGCTGATGCAAAAGCTATCATTATGGGTGCTGGTCCTGGAAGTAAAATATTTATTGACCAGGTTAAAGTAAAAGGCCCGGATGGAAAAATGTGCCCTAACGTACCGGGTGTTACTATAAAAGTTAAAGCATAATTAAATATTTTTAATATGAAAAACACTTCTTTAATAACCGCTTTTTTGTTGATTATATCAGCAAATTTGTTGGCGAAGAATAACTCTTCGTTAAATACAGGTCTTGCTCCGGTTAACACATATACTGTGCCTGGTGGTGTTTTTCAACCTGGAGATTATTCTGACGCTATTTACACAAAAGAAAACTCGACTAACCGACGCTTTATTCCTTATACTTTTTTACGCGAAGCAGATGTGCAGTGGACAAAAAGAATTTGGAGAAGCATTGATATGCGTGAGAAAATAAACCAACCGCTTTATTTTCCAACTGAGTTTTTAACTAGCCGTATCTCTTTTTTACAGGTAATTACAAAATATATCTTTACAGATGAGATTATAGCTTTTAGCGATGATGAATTTTTAATTCCACTTAGACCAAATGATATCAAAACTAAGTTACGTAAACAAGGTGACTCTACTGACCAAGTATCGTTTGATAAAGACGGTAACGAGGTTAGGGTAAAAATTTTACCTCCTGCCGATTCTACTTGGATGTATCTAGGTTTTAGACAGCTTAAACTTAAAGAAGATTGGTTTTTTGATAAACAAAAATCAGTTTTAGAAGTTAGAATTTTAGGACTAGGCATTTATACATTTGACGAGGAGAAGCAGCTTGAGATACCTCAGTTTTGGGTTTATTTTCCAGCATGCCGACCTTATTTTGCAAAACACGAAGTTTATAACACCAGAAATGATGCTGAAAGAAGAACATATGACGATATCTTTTGGAAACGAATGTTTAACAGCTATATAGAAAAAGAATCGAACGTGTACGATAGACGTATAGACTCTTATACTAAAGGCATAGATGCTTTACTTGAGTCGGATAGAATTAAGAATGATATTTTCTTATACGAACACGATATGTGGCATTTCTAAACGTAAAAATTTGTTAAAAAAACCTGCCTCAGAAAGGCGGGTTTTTTTATTTTGTGCCAAGTAATTTTTGTTTGACCCATAATATTATCTTTGCTTAAATACATAGCAATAGAGGCGTGCGGAATAATTATACTATACTTTCTTTTATTTACATTGTGTTAATTTTATTTTACCAACCTGCACGAGCACAAAAAGTTGGTGTAGTGCTTAGTGGTGGTGGTGCGGGTGGTGCTTGCCACGTAGGTGTTTTAAAGGCGTTGGAAGAGAATAACATCCCCATTAACTACATAACCGGAACTTCTATTGGTGCTTTAATTGGTGGCTATTATGCTGCAGGTTATAGTGTAGAAGAAATTGAAAAAATGGTTACTTCCGAAAAATTTGTGGAACTTACCAAAGGTTATATTGAAAAAAAATATCAGTATTACTTTTTTAGGAAAGAAGATGATGCCGCTTGGATTACACTGAAAGTATCTTTTGATTCATCTTTAGTAACCAACATACCAACTAATGTAATTAATTCGGTACCCATAGATTTTGAAATGGTTAGTGATTTTGCAAACGCATCTGCCGCATCTGCCTATAATTTTGACAGTTTATTTGTTCCGTTTAGATGTGTGGCTTCTGATATTGAAAATAAAAAATCTATTGTGTTTAAAGACGGGAAATTAAATCAGGCTATTAGAGCCTCGATGACCTACCCCATGTACTTAAAGCCAATTAGCGTAAACGGAAAAATTTTATTTGATGGTGGACTTTACAATAATTTTCCGGCCGATGTAATGACACATGATTTTAACCCCGACTATATTATTGGCTCGGTAGTAACAAGTGCTAACCCAAAAGTGGATGAAGAAAACTTGTATGCTCAATTACGCAGTATGCTTATTAATAATCCCGATTTTAGTTTGAAAAATAAAGCAGGAATAATAATTACATCGTGGAGTGATGTTGGCACGTTCAATTTTAACTCCTGTAAAAGACTTGTTGATAGCGGATACGTATCTACTATCAGAAAAATAGATTCTATTAGAAAAAATGTTTCTACATCTATAACTAAAGAGCAAGTAAGTTTAAAAAGGAAAAGGTTTAAACGAAAATTTTCGGAAGAAACCGTTATTGAAGAAATTAACATAGAAGGGCTAAATAGAAAACAACAGTTTTATGTAAAGCACGTTTTACAAAATAATCCTAAAAGGCAATATACTTTAGAAAGTATAAAAAAAACCTATTTCAGGCTTGCTGAAGACCCTAAAATACAATCTATATTTCCTACCATGGTGTTTAATCCACTAACGGGTAAGTATAAATTAAACTTAAAAATAAAGCGACAAAAAGATGTATTTATACAATTTGGCGGCAACATTTCTACACGGCCAATTAGTATAGGTTTTGTATCGGCTCAGTATAATTATTTTTCAAAAATTGCTATGTCAGTTTATGCCAACGGTTATTTTGGAAGATTAAACACATCTGGCTTAGCAAAAATTAGATTCGATTTTCCTACTAAACTACCAATCTATATAGAGCCTTTGGTGTGTTTTTCGAGATGGGATTATTATAGAAGCAGTACTTTGTTTTACAACTTCGAAAAACCAGCCTATCTTACTCAGAACGATCAGTATGGCGAGTTAAATTTTGGTATACCTATTGGCAACAAATCAAAAGCTATTATTGGAGGAGGCGTTGCCAAATTATCTAACATCTATTATCAAACCGACAAGTTTAACACTACAGATACTGCAGATCAAACCAGATTTCAGTTTACGTATGGTAACCTCGAATATGAGTATAATTCATTAAACCGAAAACTATACGCATCAGAAGGGGCTTATTTAAGTTTTAAAACAAGATACGTAAATGGCTTAGAAAGTCTTTTACCGGGTACAACTACCAAAGAAGTAAAACAACTTAACATTCCACATGAGTGGACAGTAGTTAAACTAAAGTTTGATGGTTATTTAAAACCATTTAAGTTTTTTAAAGTGGGTATTTTAGCGGAGGGCGTTTACTCCACCCAAAATTTATTTTTAAATTATACATCATCCGTGCTTTCGGCACCTGGGTTTATGCCAACACCGGAAAGTAGAACTTTATTTCTTCCAAACTTTAGAGCGTACCAATATATGGCCGGTGGAGGGAAAATGATTTTTAACCCCATAAAAAAAATAGACGTACGATTTGAAGCTTACATTTTTCAACCTTATCAAGCTATAAACAATAATGGGATTGCATTAGCACCAAGCTTGGGCAAAACGTTTGCAGATAGATATTATGTTGGTATGGCAGCCATTGTATATCATACAGCTATAGGTCCGCTTAGTTTATCGGTAAATTATTATCATGGAGAGTTACAACCATTTACATTTTTAGCGCACTTTGGTTATACGTTATTTAATAGAAAATCTATTGAGTAATAGTACACAGCTCATCATCCCCCATCATCTGTAAGTTTGATTTACCTTTATTTATTACGGGTGCTTTAATGCCTGTTTGAAAATATTTATTGCCTGTAAAAACCCGAGCTTCATCCCACAGATTTTCATCTATAAAGTTTTGTAAAGTGTGTGCTCCGCCTTCAATAATAAGAGAAGTGATTTTTTTATCGTACAAGTAATTTAGAATTTGTGCAACAACATCTTTTGTAAAATCTATTTGGTGGTACGTAATGGTGTTTATACTCTCCTCTTTTTTCTCCGTAAAAACTACGGTTTTTGCCGCATCAGAAAAAATTGGATTTATAAATGGCACTTTCAATTTTTTATCAATTAAAATACGAACGGGGCTTTTGCCTTCGGTTAAACGCACCGTTAATGCAGGATTATCGAGCAAAGCTGTAGTTGTGCCAACCATAATGGCTTGCTCTTGCGCACGCCAAGTGTGTACTAATTGTTTACTCTCGTTATTTGTAATCCAGTTTTCTTCCCTAATAAATGGGGGAAGTTTAGATATAAATCCATCTTTTGTTTGCGCCCATTTTAAAATTATATAAGGGCGTTTTTTTTCGTGGTAGGTAAAAAAGCGTTTATTCAACTCTCTAGCTTCTTTTTCTAAAACACCTGTAAACACTTCTGTGCCCACATTGCGCAATTTTGCAATGCCTTTACCTGCTACTAAGGGGTTTGTATCTAAACAAGCAACTACAACACGTTTTACCTTATGTTCTATCAACAAATCGCTACAAGGAGGGGTTTTACCATGATGCGAACATGGCTCCAGACTCACATACACTGTGCTTTCTGCCAATAAGTTTTTATTTACAACACTAGCTATGGCATTAACCTCAGCATGTGCTTCGCCATATTTTTGATGGTACCCCTCGCCTATTATTACATTATTATGCACAATAACACAGCCCACCATTGGGTTTGGCGCTACGCTACCTAAACCCATTGCGGCCAGCTCGAGGCAGCGCTGCATATATTGATTAAAGTCATTCATCTAAATAAAAATAAGCCCTATATTTAGCGGATAAAATTACATCAAAAATGGAACTAAAGCCGGAGATAATTGAAAAAATAAAACTACTAGATGCAAAGTACGCTGCTATGGGGCAAGATTTGAATGCTTACTTAGAAGGTTTGCTACATGCTGATTATTTAACTTACTGGAATTATATACACTTAGATACGCTGTTATCGTTACAAAGTCCGCTTACAAAAATACCTGACGAAGAAATTTTCATCATGTACCATCAAATTACTGAATTGTACTTTAAACTTTGCATACATGAGTACAAACAAATTTGCAATCACGCCGCTTTAACTGCCGATTTTTTACTTGCCCGCATTAACCGCATTAACCGCTATTTTGATGCCTTAACCCTAAGCTTTGATATTATGAGCGAAGGCATGGAGAAAGAACAGTTTTTAAAATTCAGGATGAGTTTGCTGCCTGCCAGTGGTTTTCAGAGCGCACAGTACCGCATGATTGAAGTTTACACCACACCCTTTACCAACTTAATGCATAAAGATTACAGAGGCAAGTTTGCTGAAATGCCAACAGATGCAGAAGTTGAAACTATGTTTGAGCACATTTACTGGAAAGAAGGTGCTACTGAGCTTGCAACCGGTAAAAAAACCTTAACACTAAAACAGTTTGAAGAAAAATATGCTCATCAAATAATTGCTTTGGCTAAAGAATATAAAAGCAAAAATATTTGGATGCTTTATAAACAATTACCTGAAGCCGAGCAGAAAAACACCAAATTACTAGAGGCCTTTAAGCACTTAGATGTTAATGTGAACGTAAACTGGCCTTTGGCGCATTATAAAACCGCGGTAGCTTACTTGCATAAAAACCCCGAAGATATAGCTGCTACCGGGGGCACTAATTGGCAAAAATACCTACCTCCACGTTTCCAAAAGCGTATTTTCTTCCCTACTCTATGGACAGATGCTGAGAAAGAGGAATGGGGCAAGCAATGGGTAAAGAGAAATGTGTTTAATCAATAACACAATAATTTTATTTATCTTTCGTTTCTAAGCAATGAGAAAAATTGTACTCTTTTATTTGTTAGTTCTCTCTTTCGGAGAGTCATTTTCGCAAGTAGGTGGTTTATCTACTTACTCATACTTAAATTTACCTATACCGGCACGTACAGCAGCTTTGGGTGGCAGTTCAATTGCTTTAAAAGATGATGATATAAATACAGCGGTACAAAACCCGGCGTCACTTTCAGAGAAAACAAACAATGCACTATCAGGTAGTTATATAAATTTTTTAGGCTCTATAAACTATGGTTATTTAACTTACGGTAGAAGCTTTAAAAACATAGGGCATTTTGCTGTTGGCATACAAAACATAGGTTATGGCAGTATTAGTGAGCGTGACGAATACGGAAACCAAGTAGGTACATTTAAGGCCAACGATTATAATTTTAACCTTACTTACACTTACGATAAAGATTCTTTATTAAGCTTCGGTGCTACAATTAAAACCTTGTATTCTAAATATGGGCAATATACTTCCATTGGCAATGCGTTAGATTTTGGTATAACCTACAACAAACCTTCTAAATTATTTGTATTATCAGCTGTGGTGCAAAACGTAGGCAGAGAGTGGAAAACATATACAGGTGGTGGCCCACACGAAAAATTACCCTTTAATATTTTGATAGGTGCTTCTCAAAAAGTTAAACATGCCCCTTTTAGATTTATTGTTACTTTCGACTATTTAAACCGATGGGATTTAACTTATACCGACCCTAATAATCCACCTGCTACCGTTGACCCATTTACTAAAATGCCCATTAAGCAACATCCTTTTAAAAAATTCTTAGATAAATTAGATAGACACTTTATTTTAGCCACCGAAATGTCATTAACCAAAAATTTTTTTATACGCATTGGCTTTAACTACAAAATGCGTAAAGAACTTTCTTTAGCAGATAAGCAAGGCATTGCAGGTTTTTCGGGTGGTTTTGGGTTTAAAATTTCTAAATTTAATTTTAGTTATTCGTACGCTCAAATTAGTCCGGTATATGGCATGAATAGTCTTACGCTTTCAACCAACCTAAGTTCGTTTGCCAAAATAGATAAACCACCTGTTACTCCTTAAATATGATTCTGTGAGCGACAAGCATCTTCTTAGTAAAACTTCTTTCCTAAAATCAGTACAATGCACTAAGGCATTTTTTCTTTATAAAAACCATTACAATTTAAAAGACCCGTTACCTAAAGAAAAACAAGCTGTTTTTAATCGTGGGCACCAAGTAGGAATGCTTGCGCAAAGTTTGTTTCCGGGTGGGGTAGATGTTAGTCCAACCCACGTTTCAAAATTTAACGACTCGGTAAAAAGAACTAGAGAGCTAATTGAGCAAGGACAAAAAGTAATTTACGAAGCTGCTTTTGTATATGATGATGTACTTATTGCTTTAGATGTTTTAGTGAACAAAGATGATAAGTGGTACGCTTATGAAGTAAAAAGTTCGTTAAAAATTAGTGCTGCCTATGTAATGGATGCAGCCTTGCAACATTATGTATTAGTTAACAGCTTACCTAACCTAGAAGATTTTTATTTAGTAACTATGAATGCAAACTATGTTTTGCAGGATGAGTTAGATGTGCAGGCTTTATTTAAAATAAAATCGGTAAAAGCAGATGCCAAAAAAAATACCGAGTTTATAAAGTACCATATACAAGTAGCCAAAAATGTAATTGATAAAGATGTGTTGCCTAAGGTTGATATAGGTGAAAAATGTTTTACACCTTATCAATGCGATTTTTATGGCACTTGCTGGAAACACGAACCTACCAATAACATATTTGAATTCTCGGGCATATCTAAAAAGCAGGCACAAATTTGGTTTGAGAAGGGTTTTAAAACTGTTTACTATATACCCGAAGAAGAACTAAGTGGCAACACTAAGTTGATGGTGCAAGCCTATAAAAATCATACCGAGATAATTGATAAACCTGCGCTGCAACAATTTTTTAATAAAATAAAATACCCCATAGCATTTTTTGATGCCGAAATGTATGCGCCTGCTATACCGCAATACAAAGGCACTAGTCCGTTTGAGGCAATGCCTTTTTTATTTTCGTGGCATAGTATGATAAATGAAAAGGCTGTACCTCAACACAATTATTTTTATCAGGAAGAAAATAAATATGCAGGTAAGGCTCTGTTAGATTATTTTATTGCCGAGGCTGAAAAAGTAAACACTATTTTAGTTTTTGATACAGCCCAAGAATTAAAAGCACTTAGTGGAGTGGTTAAACATTTTCCTGAATACAAAAAAGCCATAGACAAAATAAAAAATAAGTTTGTTGATTTTAGTGATGTGTTCACAAAGCTTTGGTACTATCATCCGCAAACAAAAGGCTCTATGTCTTTAAAAAAGATTTACGAGAGTGTTTTTGGTAAAAGTATTTTTGATGACTTAGCAATTAAATCAGGTCTATTAGCTTCTTATAAGTACGACGAATTTTTAAAAGAAGCTGATCTTTTTAAAAAGGACGAATTAAAAAACAATTTAATAGAATATTGCAAAACAGATACACAAGCCATGTATGATTTGTTTGTGTACTTAAGTATGTCTATTTCTTAAGCCCTTAAAAATCGTTGCTTAATTGGTTAGTTGCCTTTTGAAGTATTTCAAAAGCATTTTCAGCCATCAAATTCTCTTTATCAAGCGTTGGGTTTATTTCTACCATTTCGAAACAAGCTATTTTTTTGCTTCGCATGATATAATAGATAAGGTTGCCTGCTTCTTTTTCAGTAATTCCGTTAGGTACGGGTGTGCCGGTTCCGCTACTAATACGGCTATCCATGCTGTCTACATCAAAACTTACGTATATAACATCGCAATGATCTAAGTAGTTTAAAGCCTCAATAGCAATACGCTCAACGGCTTTTTTACGAATCTCCTGCAAGTTAAAGATGCGAACTTTGTTCTTTTTTAGTAGATAATCTTCTGCCGGCTCATAGTCTCTAATGGCAATGTAAACAAGGTCGTTATACTCTAATTTAGGCACTATACCGCCTATGCTTTTTAGTTTTTCCCAATATTCGATGGTTTCATCGTCCAGTTTATTTTGCTGGCGGTCGCGATTATCTTCGCCTAATAGACAGGCAATTGGCATACCGTGCATGTTACCCGATGGAGTTGTGTAAGGCGAATGGATGTCGGCGTGGGCATCTATCCAAATTACCCCCACTTTTTTATCAGGATAAGCCATTTTTATACCTGAAATAGTGCCAATAGCCGAACTATGATCTCCTGCAAGTACAATAGGAATGGCATTTTCTTTAGTTAAAGTCTTCTGAATTTCGTTGGCAAGGCGCTCATTTAAGGAGAAAACACCTTTTATACGCTTCGCATAGTCGTGTACAACGGGCTCAAGTAGCAGTTGGTTTTCATTCTTAATCTCAACTGATTTAAACTTTTTAAAGAAGTTACTTCCAAAGTCTAAGGCAGCTATCTTAATGGCATCAACCCCAAGGCTGGAGCCACGGGTTCCAGCACCAATCTCTGACTTTACTTCGATGATTTTAATAGGCTTAATCATATAAAAATTTACATTTAATTAATATTGTGTTTAATGTAATTGACTTACATTTGTACTTTGATAGGTAATGTAACTCACTTAGATTGCAAAAAATGAAAGAAACTAAAGCAAAAACACATAAGGAAACGAAAGAAAAGAACTATTCTGACCTTATACATCAGACATTTAACTTCCCCCAAGAAGGCTTCGAAGTAACTGATAATGAGCTTAGTTTCAACAATATTCCGTTAATGGAAATCATTAAACAGTACGGAACTCCCTTAAAAATTACTTATTTACCAAAAATTGGGCAACAAATACAAAAAGCTAAAAAGCTGTTTCATGTTGCTATGGCCAAAACCGACTATAAAGGCAAGTATTTTTACTGCTATTGCACCAAAAGCTCTCATTTTTCGTTTGTAACCGACGAAGTTTTAAAAAACGACGTCCACATTGAAACCTCATCTGCATTTGATATACCTATTATCAAAGAACAATTTAAAAAGAAACACCTCAGCAAAGATACTTATATTATTTGTAACGGTTATAAACGCGAGTTATACCAACAAAACATAGTAGAGTTGATTAATGATGGTTTTAATGTTATACCCGTTTTAGATCATAAAAATGAGATTGACTATTATCAAAAACACATAAAAGTTAGCAAAACTAAACTTGGAATTCGTATTTCGACCGAAGAAGAGCCTTCCTTTTTATTTTATTCATCTCGTTTAGGTATCAGGCATAATGAGATTGTAGATTATTACAAAGAAAAAATTAAAGACAACCCTAAGTTTGAATTAAAACTACTTCATTTTTTCATTAATACCGGTATAAAAGACACCATTTACTATTGGACTGAGTTGATTAAGTGCATGAGCATTTACTTAGAGCTTAAAAAGATTTGCCCAACACTTGATTCGCTTAACATTGGTGGCGGAATGCCTATACGTAACTCATTAGGCTTTGAGTACGACTATGAGTATATGATTGAAGAAATTGTAGAGCAAATAAAAAGTTTTTGCGTGCAAAATGAAATTGATGAGCCTAATATTTTTACCGAATTTGGGTCATTTACCGTGGGCGAAAGTGGAGCTACCCTCTACTCTATTATTGACCAAAAACAACAAAATGATAGAGAGACTTGGTACATGATTGACAGCTCTTTTATTACCACTTTACCCGATACCTGGGGCATAAATCAACGCTTTATATTACTTGCCATTAACCAATGGGATAAACCTTTTCAAAACGTAAATTTAGGCGGTTTAACTTGTGATAGCATGGATTATTATAATAGTGAGGCACACACCAATCAGGTCTTCCTTCCTAAGGTAGATGAAAAAGCTAAACAGCCTTTATACATAGGTTTTTTCCATACAGGTGCTTATCAAGAGTCTTTAGCAGGTTACGGTGGCACACAACATTGTTTAATTCCTGCACCCAAACATATATTGGTAGATAGAGATGAAAACGGAGAAATAACAACCCGTTTATTTGCTAAAGAGCAGAGCTATAAAAGCATGCTCAAAATATTGGGATATTAAGAGTCTACTACAGTTTCTATTTCAAAAAAAATACTAACTTGCAGACTTTGTAAATTAACAGGTGAAAGAAAAATTCTGTTTTTGTATTATTCTGCTAGCATTTTTTGCATCATCGTGCAAATATGCCAATCCTAAATATATTAATGAGGGCGTTATAGAATATGATGCCAAACCGGTTGATGAAAACAACCCAATGGCTGGTTTAGCACCCGGTAAAATGACCGTTAAGTTTAAAGATGACAAACTTGCCGCCGAATTAAGTGTAATGGGCGTGTTTACTACTACTTTCATTTATAATCCCAAAAAAAAGAACTTAATTCAGCTGGTTAAAATGTTTGATGTAAAACAAGCTTGCATTGATGACGAAAAAGCTATTAGTGATGAGAATAAAAAATATGAGTTAACATTTGAGGAGACTAGCGAAAAAAAAGAAATAGCAGGTTACAGTTGCAAAAAAGTTATTGCTACCATGGTTGATGACCCAAGCAATAAATTTGACGTTTACTATACCGACGAACTTAACATAAACACACCTAATGCAAATACACCTTATAGCAAATTAAATGGGATGTTAATGCAATACAGGCTTAAAAAATTTGGTTTAGAAATGGAATTTACTGCTAAAGGAATTGAAAAAGAAAAATTACCGAGCGAAGATTTCGAATTGCCTGCTTACTACAAAGTAATTTCGAAACAAGAAATGGATGAGTTTTTTAAATCTATTCAATAAAAGCCTTTTATCATTTTTTTGTTCCGTTAAAAATATCCCTAAAATAGTTTGGCACATTAATTGTAATTTCAACCCTAAATAAAAACAAATCACAAAAACCCAATGAAAAAAATACTTTTAACCGTAGTAGCTATTGCAGGTTTATTTACCGCTCAGGCTCAAATTAAAGAAGGTTCTATTACTTATAGCGTTTCAGTTGACGGCATGCCGCCAGAACAAGCCGCTATGATGAAGGGCATGGAATTAAGCATGGCTTTTAAAGATAAAAAATCGCGCGTTGAATTTTCATCGCCTATGATGAGTAGCACTACCGTGTCTGACGATGATGGAAGTCTTACCTTAATGGATGGCATGGGCATGAAATCTTTTACCAAGTTAAATAAAGCTGACATGGAAAAAGAAAGCAAAAAAAATCCGGATCCAAAAATTACCTATACTGAAGAAAAGAAAACAATTGCTACTTACGATTGTAAAAAAGCAGTTATAGAAGTAAAAGATCAAAAAGGAGAAACACAAAAATTAAACGTTTGGTATACTGAAAAACTCCCTAATAACAGTGCAGGAAGAATGGGGCAATTTAAAGGTTTAAAAGGCGCAGCACTTGAGTTTGAGTCAAACCAAGGTCCTATGAAAATGAAAATGACCGCTACTAAGGTTTCTTTAAGCCCAATCCCTGATTCTCAATTCAAACTATCTACTGATGGATATACTGAAATGAAAATGGAAGATTTACAAAAAATGCGTGGCGGAAGCGGAAAATAAACCATCTGCACCAATTTTGAAAAGAGCTTAGCTAAAAACTAAGCTCTTTTTTTATGTCATAATCTTACATTCATTTAATTAACTTTGCGTAATGCAAAAAAAGGAAACCAATCTTGCGTCATTTAATAATAGTTGGTACAAAACAGGTGCATCTGCTTTGGCAAGAATAAACTGGTATTTTATAAGTACAATATTTTTTAAATCTGCATTCCCCATAAATTCCATAAAAGTGCTTCTATTAAAATTGTTTAGAGCACGTGTAGGCGAAAATGTCGTTATTAAGCCCCATGTAAATATTAAACACCCTTGGCGTTTAAACATTGGTAACAATGTGTGGGTTGGCGAGCAGGTGTGGATTGATAACTTGGCTGATGTGTGCATTGAAGATAATGTTTGTATATCGCAAGGTGCTATGCTTTTATGCGGCAACCATGATTACAAAAAAACAAGTTTTGATTTAATAATTGGCAACATAACCCTTAAACAAGGAAGCTGGATTGGCGCTAAAAGTGTAGTTTGTCCGGGCGTTGTAGTTGGCAGCCATGCGGTGCTTACAGTTGGTTCGGTAGCTACAAAAAACATGAATGATTATACTATTTACCAAGGCAACCCGGCACAAGCAGTTAAAGAACGAGTAATTAGTTAGTAGATTTAGAACATATTATTTAAACGTAAAATGATAACACATCGTCCGCGCAGAAATCGTAAAAACCAAGCAATTCGTAATCTAGTACAAGAAAATAATGTACTGGTAAGCGATTTAATATATCCTGTTTTTTTAAACGATGGAAAGAATAGTAAAACAGAAATAAAATCTATGCCCGGCATTTACCGCTGGACTTTAGATTTATTATTAAAAGAAATTGAAAGCTGCTTAAAGCTTGGCATTACAACCTTTGCACCCTTCCCTAATATTGAAGAAAAACTAAAAAACAAAACCGCCAGCGAGAGTTGGAATAAAAAAGGAATTTACCTGCGCGCTATTAAAGAAATTAAAAAGCAATTTCCGGAAGCGATACTTATGACCGACGTTGCCATGGATCCATATAGCAGCGACGGACACGATGGCTTTGTAAAAAATGGAGAAATTTTAAATGACGAAACATTAGAAATTTTAGCTCGTATGGCTGTTGCACAAGCCGAGGCCGGAAGTGATATTGTTGGCCCAAGTGATATGATGGATGGGCGTGTGGGTTATATACGCGAAGAATTAGACGACGCAGGGTTTAGCAATACATCTATTATGGCTTACACAGCCAAGTACGCCAGTGCATTTTATGGGCCGTTTAGAGATGCATTAGAAAGCGCCCCTAAGTTTGGCGATAAAAAAACCTACCAAATGAACCCGGCAAATAGCAAAGAAGCTTTATTAGAAGCTGAATTTGATTTTGCGGAAGGAGCTGATTTTTTAATGGTAAAACCCGCCCTGTCATATTTAGATGTAATAAAATTATTGAACGACAACTTTACCCTACCTATTGCTGCCTATAACGTAAGTGGCGAGTACGCTATGGTAAAAGCTGCTGCTGCTAAAGGATGGATTGATGGAGATAAAACCCGTGATGAAATTTTATTGAGCATGAAACGTGCCGGCGCAAAAGTTATACTTACTTATTTTGCTAAAGAGTGGGCTTTAAAACACAAAAAGTAAAAGTTATTTTTTTGGTTTCTGTATTGTATCGTTAAGACTATTTATAACCTGTATAATAGAAAACTGAGGGGTCTTTAATGTATCGGGTATAACATAATTAGTATCTGAATAGCCTTCTTTTTTAAACCCAATTATATCTCCGGGCTTTGCCATTAAAATAAAAAACCCATTATCATCAGTTGGTACCGAGAAAAAGTAACTATAATCAACACTACTCGTTTTTGTTACTTTAATAGATGCTGCCTTAACTGGCTTTAAACTATCGCCCGTAACCAAGACACCCGATAACTGAATTTGTTTTTTTTGTGGTTTCGTATCTTGAGAGAAACCCTGAAACCCTACCAGCAAAACTAATACTATAACAAGTGTTTTCATGTATATCAAATATACAAAAAAATTGCGCAAAAAGAATAGATTAGCTTTTAGTACGCAGCATTATTTGCGTGATAATTTTTTTGGTGTAGTGCGTAAAGTCACCTTGCATCATCCAATGATAATAAGATGGTTCTTTTTTAAAGACTTCTTCAATGGACTTATCTTTATATTTTCCAAAATTAAAAACCTCTATCCCTTTTTCGTTTAACACAATGCGCCCCACTAAATCAACAGATTTGTTATCACTTATAAAGGTGGCTAATGTATTTATGTTGTTGTGTATGGGAGTTATATGTTTTCCATCTTTAGTTTCTATCTCAACACCTTTATATTTTTCTATCTGTGCTAAAAACACCTCGTAGGTAGCAGTTATATCAGCCAAAGCACTATGGGCATTTTCCAACTTTTTACCGCAATAAAATTTATAGGCTGCACTCAAAGTGCGCGGCTCCATCATATAAAATATGTGCTGTGCATCAATTAGCTTTCTATTCTTTAAATCAAAATCAAAATCAGCTCGCATAAACTCTTCAATTAATAGCGGTATATCAAAACGGGTAGAGTTATAACCACCTAAATCGGCAGTGCCAATAAACTCGAGTATTTGAGGGGCAACTATTGCAAATAAAGGCGCATCAGCTACATCTTCGTTTGTAATGCCATGTATTTTTGTAGTTGCTTCAGGAATTGGAATGCCCGGATTAACACGCCATGTTTTTGTTTCGGTAGTGCCATTAACATTGGCTTTAAGTGCAGCCATGTCAATAATTCTATCGGACGCAGGGTTTACACCCGTGGTTTCTAAATCAAAAAAAACAAGTGGTTTGGTTAGTTCAAGCATAATTTATTTGTAAAGAGCGTAAAGATTATAAAAATAGATTAGATAAATAAAGTCCTGCAAGATTATCTTACAGGACTTTATTACCTTATATAGCTTTAGACTACTTATCTCTTTTCTTTAAGAAATTAGCTACCGCAGGCGCTAATTCTTTTTGCGATTTACCGCCTACAAACACACCTATATGCCCACCTGCAAAACTGTAAGTTTCTTTATCAGTTGATGCAATGTTATC